>CAZDAB010000609.1:0-2358 GCA_964502855.1 uncultured Desulfobacteraceae bacterium
AAGCGAGCCAGATCTATCAATGTGGTTTCATTGAGAATTTTTTTTCTCAGAGCGGTATAGGATGTTTGGGCTAAGACCGCAGTCGGGACAATCATTGAAAAATATCCGGCAGTTTTTTGAAGCAAAGAAAATGATTTTTCCATGAATGTAGCAAAAAGGTTGATCCTGTTGTTAGCGCATTCATAGGATTTGAAGATAAAAGACAGTTCTTGTTCAGGAAAACCTTTCAGGTCGACATAGGGAGGATTGCCAATCACTGCGTCAAACCCGCCTTCCTTCATTATCTCCGCGAATTCGGCATTCCAGTCAAAGGCATTAACCCGGTAAATTTCTTCCTCGTTAAAGACACTCAGCTGTTGTTGGTCATAGAAATCTGGCCCGATCAGAGAGTTTCCGCATTTAATGTTGTCCGACAGGTCCGGAAGAACCCGTTCCTGAAACAGACTCATTTGCTTGCCGATGCTTTGTTCATCCTCCCCTTCTAGCACCTTGAGCAGGAGGGACAGCTTTGTCACTTCCACCGCCTGATGGTCGATGTCAACGCCGTAAATATTGTTCAACAGGATTCGTTTGCGCTCGTCAGTAGTCAAACGCCATTCTCCTTTCTGGGACCGGTAGATGCGGGGAATTTTGCCTTTTGACCATTTTTCCGGTCCATCGTTGATGTATTCATCCCGATGCCAGTCCAGCAAAAACTGATAGGCGCGGATCAGAAACGACCCCGAACCACAGGCCGGGTCCAATATTTTCAGGTGGCTCACGCCGCCCCTGGGGCCAGGTCTTTTGCCTTCCACTATCTTGCCTACGGTATTTTTGACGATATAGTCCACGATGTAGTCCGGCGTGTAATACACCCCGCCCACTTTGCGGACTTCGGGTTTTTCCTCGATTTTAGCCTGATGTGCTGCGGTTAGGCGGATGACCTTGCCCAGAAACTTTTCGTAGACCTGCCCGAGGATATCGGCCGTCAGAACGGAAAACTCGTAAGGGCTTTCCGGATAATATAGGTTTTTGAAAATACCTTTTAGAGGCTTGTCGTCAATCTCTAGGAAGGGCGTCAGGCTATCACAATTTTCGCGGCCTTTTTCTTTCCTGAAATGAAATAGTCCGGAATTGTATTTCTCGTCCGCTTTATTGAAAAGATGGAACAGCCGTTTGTAAACATTAGCCCCGTTGCGCAGCGCCATAAATCCGCCGTAAGCTTCCATGCCACGATCTTCGCAGATACGAAGAAACACGATCCGGTCGATGGTCTGCTGAACGGCGAAATTTAATTCACGTTGGGAAAGGTTCGGATTGCGCAGGGCGATGTTGCGGGCCAGGAGTTCTCGCCAGTGTTCGATCTCCTGCAGGAATGCGGCATCGACCTCTGTCGTGCCTTTCTTGATTTTGTTTGACTCGATGTATTTGTCGAAAGAGCCTTTTAGGATCGCATCCCTGGAAAAGATGCCGGCTATTTCTTCCCACCGGTCCGCATAATCCGTGTATTTGAGATAAAGAATGCGGGAATGGGAAACCTTGTCGGTTTTCAAAGGCTTGACCCGACAGTCGTAAACGGCAAATTCTTCAAAGTCTGTCAGGATACTGAGGGACAGCTTGGCGCTCCACCCATACCGCCGCAATTGATAAGCAGGATGTATATCTTGCTCGATGTTGACTGAAGGTTTTTTGGCTTCTAGAAAAAACTTTCGGACTCCACCTACCCGGAAGCAATAATCTGGCGCTTTTGTGATACCTCCAACTTTTATGGCATCTTCATGAATGACGTCTTTGTAGGCTTCGGAATAGCCTTTTTTGTTGGCTATATCCCAACCTAATTCTTCGAAAAAAGGGTCTATAAACTCTCGGCGCACCTGGGTTTCGTTGTAGTTGCCTTTTTTGTACGATTCCAAATTATTATCGAACGTTTCGATTAATTCTTTGATTCTGTCAGGTACGCTCATATTTAATTACCTACTTTATTGGTGCATAACCAACAAAACCCGCGGTTAGCGCAGTTTGCCTTTTATTAATGGGTGTTTAATGATGGAGCATGATCAACGGTCCGCCTTCGCTGAAAAGCTATGGCGCGACAAGGAGGTGGCATCATGCTCCATCGGTATTGCAGCCAGTTTCTTGCATACTGTCAGTTGGCCGATTTCTCGGCGCGTTCCATCCAGGCTTTAACCATCAGGCTTAACGAATTAGCAAACTTTCTAAAAATACTAAAAATTCGGTCTGTTAAAAGGGTTCGCTATCGGCATCTAATCGATTTTACAGCCGACTACAATGCCCCCTCAATTCATGTCACAAAATCCCGGGTCTGGGCCCTAAGGCAATTTTACCATTTTTTGACGCTTCACCGGATCATACCTGAAA
>CAZDAB010000610.1:0-2347 GCA_964502855.1 uncultured Desulfobacteraceae bacterium
TTTGAACATAACGCAGAGATTGGGCAAAAAGACCATTTATGGATGGACACTAGTTCATACACCGGTACTTATATTGGGAAGCTATATTAAAAGTTCCTTTTTTTCTTTTTCCGTCAGATTACGCCAGGCTCCCTCGGCCAGCCTTCCCAGTTTGACTTTTGAAACCCTTATTCGCTTTAATTGCGTCACACGGTTCCCCACTTTTCTGACCATGCGTCGAATCTGCCTGTTTCTGCCCTCTTTAAGTATGATACGAAAACGTCTGGAAGAAATTCTCCGGATCTTTGCGGGTCTGGTTTTGCTCCCCATCATGGGCAGCCCCGAAGCAATGTTCCGGAGAGAGCCATCGGTGATGGGATTTGAGACGGTAACATCATATTCTTTTTCATGATCAAAGGAAGGGTGTGAAAGTCTGTGATGGAGACCGCCGTCATTGGTCAAAATCAAAAGCCCGGTCGAGTCCTTGTCAAGCCTTCCGATCGGATAGACACGTTCGGGGATATCTATAAGATCAAGCACTATTTTTTCACCCGGATGGCGGCAGCTTGTAACATATCCTTTGGGTTTGTTCAGCACTATGTACATCGGTCCACTGTTAAGGGCGATAACCTTTCCATCAAATTCAACTCTGTCTTTCTCAGGATCTACCTTTGTGCCGAGCTCGGTAACAATCCCGCTGTTTACCCTGACACGCCCTTGTCTGATATATTCTTCTCCTTTTCTTCTGGAACAGATACCGGCTTCGGAAAGAAATTTTTGCAAACGCATCATCGTCATATTTTAATTTTAATCACGAAACCACGAAAATACAATAACAGCTAAATATTTAAATATTGATACACTGTTTTTTCGTTACAAGCCCTTATGCATGAGTTTGTACGGTGTAGTTGCTGATTATTTATGAAGCGGTTAAATTAAAAAAAACTCCCCGACCCCTCAATAAATCATTAAGCTATTAAGTTGAAAAAACTCCCAGCCCCTCGATTCATTTGTGGATGGAAACTTAAGATCTGTAATCTGCGTTGATCCTTACATAGTCCACGGAAAAATCGCAGGTATATATCAAATCAGAACCCCGGCCCATGTTTAAATCAATGGTTACAACAAATTCCGGTTTACAAAGAACTTTTGTGGCCTCAGCCTCAGCGACTTTTCCGCAACCCATGCCGGCTTTCACCATTTGAACATCATCAAAATAAATATCTATCTTATCCGGGTCTATTTTGGCGCCCGCCCTGCCCACAGCGCCCACAATACGTCCCCAGTTGGCATCCTCTCCGAAAAATGAAGTCTTTACCAGAGGAGAATGGGCAACCGTGTCTGCAACGTTACGGGCATCAGAGTCCGACACCGCTCCCCGAACCATAATTTCAACCAGCTTTGTCACTCCTTCCCCGTCTCTTATCAGCTGTTTGGCCAGGTTTAGAAGGATTTCATCCAAAACCTTTTGAAAAATATTTTTATGGGCCAAACTTTGAATAACAGCCCCGGACAGCCCGTTGGACATGACCATGACCGTATCGTTGGTGCTGGTATCCCCGTCAATGGTGATCCGGTTAAAAGACCGGTCTGCAGCCTTAACCAAAGTCTCTTTTAATATGTCCGGTGATGCTTCAACATCGGTACAAACAAAGCAGAGCATGGTGGCCATGTCCGGACGGATCATTCCGGCGCCTTTGGCAACACCGGTAACGGTAAAAGTCTTTCCTTCCACAACGCCCTGTGCGGAGGCTGTTTTGGGAACCGTGTCTGTTGTCATTATGGACCTGGCCAGTTCAGAAATTCCGTCAGGCTGAAGTGATCTGACAAGGTCGGGAACCGCTGTTTTAATCTTTTCAATGGGCAGGGGCTCACCGATAACACCTGTTGAAGCCACAAACACCAGGTCGTTTGAAATTCCGAGTTCAGATGCTGCGAGACGTGTCATGGTTCTGGCATCACGCATTCCCTGTTCGCCGGTACAGCAGTTGGCATTGCCGCTGTTGACAATAATCGCCTGGCAGACACCCGATTTCATCAACTCCATGTCCAGAAGAACCGGCGCCGCTTTAACCCGGTTTTCAGTAAACAGACCGGCGACATTTGCCGGCACCTGTGAATAAATAAGCCCGAGATCCTTTTGACCTTTTTTTTTAAGACCTGAGGCAATCCCGGCGGCCTTAAAACCGGGACACATTATAGCACTCATTTTTTTCCTTCCATCTATAATTTAACGTTTCGTAAATTTTACAACTATATGCAATCAATAATCTTTTAATGGCAACCTCTTTGTGCCATCGGAATGGAATACTGGAATGTTGGAATATTGGGGATAAGGGCGGAAATAAACCATTTTAATTGTAAAAAA
>CAZDAB010000611.1:0-2337 GCA_964502855.1 uncultured Desulfobacteraceae bacterium
GTTTACTTATCCTTTTTATAACCTATGCCCTCTATGTATTCGGCATTATGGATCCGTATATTCCGCTGGATAAGCTTTCCAACTACTGGTCATTGAGTGTTCATGACTATCTTGAACACACCGGAATAAAAGCCGGATGGGCCTGGCTCGGTATGCTTAACTATGGAGATTTTATTAATTTTATCGGCGTTGCCCTGCTGGCAGGTGTTACCATCATGTGTTATGCTGCAATCGTACCCACGCTGCTTAAAAGCAAAGACACGGCCTATGCCGTACTGGCAGTGATCGAAGTCATTATCCTTAGCGCCGCCGCCAGTGGAATTCTTGCCGTGGGGCACTAGCCTGATTTTTTAATCAATTTTAACATGCCTCTTATTAAAAATGGCATTAAAAGAATTATATTATAATCTTTGGTGCCTTCGTGTCTTTGTGGCTGAACGTTTTCAAAATATTGAGCCATTATCCTTCAGAATCGATCTCAAACCGCTTAATTTTTCGCCAGAGGGATACCCGGTCAATACCCATTATTTTTGCCGCCTTGGTTTTATTACCATCGCATTTATCAAGTACCCACTTAATGTAGTTTTTCTCCTGTTCCTCCAAAGTGGGAAACTCGGAATCATGCCGGCGGTAGGTTTCAACCGAAAGATTGCGGATATATTCCGGAAGATCGCCCACCTGTATCTCCGGTCCGCTCGCCAGGGCCACGGCTCTTTCGATAACATTCTCCAATTCCCTGATATTGCCCGGCCATGTGTATTGACAGAGTAATTCCATGGATTCCCTGGTAATAGTTTGAACATCCTTTTTCATGGCCTGACATTTTTGAGTCAGAAAATGATATGCCAGCAGCGGAATATCACCGTCACGATCGGATAGAGAGGGAAGTTTTATTGTAATCACATTGAGACGATAAAACAGATCCTGCCGGAAATGGCCGTTCTCCACATCCTCCTTGAGATCGCGATGAGTGGCAGCGATGAAACGCACATCAACGGAAACGGGGGTCTCTCCCCCAACCGGTAGAATTTCTTTTTCCTGAATAACACGCAACAGTTTAACCTGCATGGTCATCGGCATATCGCCGATTTCGTCCAGAAAAACAGTTCCGCCGTCCGCCACCTTAATCAGGCCTGCTTTTGCCTTTGTGGCGCCGGTAAATGCATCCTTTTCATGGCCGAACAGCTCATTGGCCATCAAATCTTCTGTGAAAGAGCCGCAATTAAAGGCTATGAATTTTTTTTCGGAACGTAGACTCAGTTGGTGGATTGACCTGGCGACCAGTTCCTTGCCGGTTCCGCTTTCTCCAAGTATTAAAACATTAATGTCAGAAGGGGCAATCTGATTGATGGTTTTCTGGACCTCTATCATTGTACTACTCTTACCCACTATAGAGGAAATCTGCACGCACCTTTTGAGCGTTTCTTTAAGTTCCAGATTTTCAAGTCGTAGCTGTCGTTTTATAAGCGCTTCTCTGGCGATCTTGCGGACTTCTCCAATCTTATACGGTTTTGCGATATAGTAATAAGCGCCTTGATGCATGGCCTCCACAGATGAATCCACGGTGGCATAGCCGGTAATCATGATTACTTCGGTGTAGGGTTGAAGTTCTTTTGTTTTCCGTAACACCTGCATCCCATCCACATGCTCCATTTTCAGATCAGTGATGACCAGATCAAAGCTTGTTGATTGAAGCAATTCGATAGCTTTTTTCCCGTTGTTTACGGAGATAACCTGGTATTCTGTTTTAACGAGGATATGCTCGAGATTTTTACGCGCGATATCCTCATCTTCCACAACAAGAATGATTTCTTTATTATTCTCCACGGTCATCATTTAAATCCGGACGATGCAAGTTAGTTCGCTTCGCTTACAATTGGAATATTGGAATATTGGAACACTGGGTTCTGGAAAAATGGGTTCTGGAAAAATGGAAAGTTGGGTTATTGTAAAATTTCTCTTGTCGATAATTAAATAGAAGAATGTCATCTTCTTTAAACCATCATTCCAATATTCCATGTCCGAGTTAAAAATATAAGTCTAAAAAACTCATTTATTTTGAATAAATTGTAGAATTTCCGAGACGTTTAATTAATTAACCGGACAATATTTGAAATTAGGGTACGAATATCTAATGGTTTCTTATTCAGGCTGATCGAAAGGTAAAAAACAGGTAAATGTTGTTCCTTTTCCTGGTTCACTGGAGACTTTTATTTTGCCACCGTGTTGTTCAATAATGCCGTATATAATGGAAAGCCCCAGACCGGTACCTTTACCGACTTCTTTTGTGGTGAAAAAGGGGTCGAAAATCTTTGGAATAATTTCTTTTGGGATACC
>CAZDAB010000612.1:0-2337 GCA_964502855.1 uncultured Desulfobacteraceae bacterium
CCCGCGCGGGAGCGTGGATTGAAACCGGCAATACTCAGCCCGACCTAAGTGGTCATGGACAGTCGCTCCCCGCGCGGGAGCGTGGATTGAAACCTGTGGGCGGTTATTATTTTGTTCTCAGGAAAGTTGTCGCTCCCCGCGCGGGAGCGTGGATTGAAACCTTGTAAAAACGAAACAATAAACAGAATCTTCACGTCGCTCCCCGCGCGGGAGCGTGGATTGAAACTAGCGAGGGGGCCGAGGGTAACAAGCTCTGGGCCGGTCGCTCCCCGCGCGGGAGCGTGGATTGAAACTCATGCAAATGATGATTATGGCGTCCCTAAAGTTTGTCGCTCCCCGCGCGGGAGCGTGGATTGAAACGATGGTGTTTGTTTATATGGTGAGGGATATGGGGCAGGTCGCTCCCCGCGCGGGAGCGTGGATTGAAACCTGTGCTGAAGGATATGACAAGGGAAGAAATAGAGTCGCTCCCCGCGCGGGAGCGTGGATTGAAACAAGAGTTGCGGCTTTTGTTAGAGGTTTAGATGATGTCGCTCCCCGCGCGGGAGCGTGGATTGAAACAATAGTTGGTGCTACTGGAACCGGACTAATTGTTGGTCGCTCCCCGCGCGGGAGCGTGGATTGAAACATGTTTACCTGGTCGTCGCGCCGACCTCTTTTGGGTCGCTCCCCGCGCGGGAGCGTGGATTGAAACAACAGCTCAGAATAATAGATCAGCGGTGAGTCTAAGTCGCTCCCCGCGCGGGAGCGTGGATTGAAACGAATCTTTCCCGGCCCTGGCCGGTTGATCCAAAGAGTCGCTCCCCGCGCGGGAGCGTGGATTGAAACCGGCGTCCTCGGCCATTTTCACGATCAGTTTCAAGTCGCTCCCCGCGCGGGAGCGTGGATTGAAACTGGGTTACCGACGACACCGGCGAGGTGTTCCGGCCGTCGCTCCCCGCGCGGGAGCGTGGATTGAAACATATTCACTTTGCCTTCGCGTGGCTTCTTCTGCAGTCGCTCCCCGCGCGGGAGCGTGGATTGAAACATTGTCTGTTATCGTTATGCCTTTCACCACGAAGTCGCTCACCGCGCGGGAGCGTGGATTGAAACAGTCATGTAATGCAAAGTGCTTCTCTCCACAGTAAGTCGCTCCCCGCGCGGGAGCGTGGATTGAAACAAGTTTGCCCTGGATCTTTTCCGGTGTGAATTTGGCGTCGCTCCCCGCGCGGGAGCGTGGATTGAAACATTATTATTCGCCAATTCGGCAATATGTTTATTTGTCGCTCCCCGCGCGGGAGCGTGGATTGAAACATAGTGGTTTAAACCTCCTTCCCCCAAGTTAATGGTCGCTCCCCGCGCGGGAGCGTGGATTGAAACCCGGATGGACGTGTTCAACCACGGGGAGATCTCCGTCGCTCCCCGCGCGGGAGCGTGGATTGAAACGTCTTCTTTGCCGTCATGAATCATTTTTCTGTAAGTCGCTCCCCGCGCGGGAGCGTGGATTGAAACCCTTTGAGTTTAGGTAGGTTAGGTGGGGATTTATCGGGTTGAAGACCGGAATCCATTAAAACAAGGATTGAAATAAAAGAGCGGTCTCTTCTGAAAAAATGGGGTAAAAGAGAATAAAAGTGATGGGGGAAATATAGACTTCGATAATTTCACTATAATCTTAAAAATTCGTCTGGCGACAGCAAGAATTTGAAAAACCACAAATATCTCTAAAATAAGTCCCATTGAGCGAAGTATCAAATGATCAGATCATTCAGGGCATATACCAAGAGATCTGGGAAGTCCTTATTCGGGTTTGCGGCCGTGCATTGCGGGCCGTCAACACTGAGATGCTGCTTGTTATTGGCAGATCGGTCCGCTAATCGTCGAGAAGGAGCAGCGGGGAGAAACACGAGCCGCTTATGGAGAGGGATTGATCAAAGAGTTTTCCGGAAGACGTGTAAAGGTGTCTGAAGGCTTTTTCAGAATTGGATACAACTTTCAATAATTAGCTATTAATTGGATACCATATGTGTTAACTTATTGTTATGAAAAAATTAACTATCCATAGGATTGAATCGTTTGATTTGTCGGTGGGCACGGCATGGCTGTTGGGCGAATGCATGCAAGCACGTGGGAAACAAGAATTGTGGATGCAGCAGCGACCCGAGGTCTTGCAGGCGCTGCGGGAACAGGCCGTAGTGCAAAGCGTGGAATCTTCCAATCGTATTGAGGGGGTATCTATTGCAGCCGATCGCTTGCGACCTGTGGTCCTGGGCAAGGCACGACCAAGAGATCGCTCCGAAGAAGAACTGGTCGGCTATCGCAAGGCATTGGATTGGATATTTTCCCGAAAACGACGAGTGG
>CAZDAB010000613.1:0-2330 GCA_964502855.1 uncultured Desulfobacteraceae bacterium
ATTATAGTTAAAGTCACCGATAACCGGATTAATTTGTGCAATCGCTATTTTCATGGCAAAAGTCTCGACATCTCGAAATTCTATACATGGTTTTAATCGGTTATATTTTTAGCAAGATGCTCTCTCTGACCATATGGAATGATGGAATGTTGGAATAATGGAATAATGGGGGAAAAAAGCGAATAACCTTAATTTTTAATTGACAGAATTCATTTAAACCCATCATTCCACAATTCCAGTATTCCAATTGTGACCTGCCCCCTCGTGCCGTGCAATGGCAGGCGGGGCAAAGCGAACTAATTTAATTATTGTTATATCTTTACTCGGCTTGCAAGAATTTTTTTATAAGCCTTTGAATTTCTCTTAGCTGTCCGGGTTCTCTCCATATAATCTCCGGGTCTGCCTTGAACCAGGTCAACTGACGTTTTGCATATCTTCTTGTATCCCGTTTCAATGTCCGCATCGCCTCATCCCATGAACATCGTCCTTTAACAAAATCGACCAGGTGACAATAACCGATTGACTGCATCGATTTCAGGTCGTCCGAGTATCCCATGTCCAGAAGCCCCTTAACCTCGTTAAGAAACCCGGACTCGATCATTGCATCTACCCTGTGGTTAATACGATCATAAAGTACCTCCCGGTTTATATGCAGGCCTATTTTTAACCCTATGAACCGATTATCTTTAAACCCGTGTTCCCGTTGAAATGCAGTAATGGTCTTTCCTGTCAACTCATATACTTCAAGGGCCCTTACAATCCTGTAAGAATCATTGGGATGTATTTTCGCTGCTGTATCGGGATCATGCCGGCTTAACCTTTGGTGAAGAAAATCGGAGCCGTAAATCCGGACTTGTTCTTGCAAATGCTCGCGCACACGGATATCTGCCCGACCGGCCTTAAACAGGCCGTTCACAAGTGCTTTTATGTAAAGTCCTGTACCGCCGACGACAAAAGGGGTAACGCCGCGGGCATAGAGTTTCATGATTTTTTCATAGGCCATTTCCGCGAACTGTCTGGCATCAAAATGCTCGTCCGGATTGATTAAATCGATCATATGATGAGCAACGCGCGACTGCTCATCCGTGGTCGGCTTGGCAGTGCCGATATCCATGTATCTGTAAATTTGCATTGAATCGGCACCAATAATCTCACCGTTAAAAGTCCCGGCAATATTAATTGCCGTAGAGGTTTTGCCCAAAGCCGTTGGTCCGCAGATAATTATGATTTTCGGCTTCACAATGTCAGCACACATGATTCAACTTACCATTTGCTTCCGGGTTTTTACTTCCGTCTAATGATTATCTGACGACCTTTTCCGTATTACAAATTTCGTATTAATAGAATTTAGGATACATTACAGAAGATTTGAGATCAAATTATTTTCAAAAAATATTTATATTTTTCATATTGACATTAACAAATTAATCATATAAAAATTTTTAGATTATAAACAAAAGAAGGCGGCAAGGTAATAAGAATAATTAAAATATAAAGGAGGTTTGTTAAATGGCAACAGCAGAGTTTATGGGAAAGACATTTACCGTAGATGAAGATGGCTTTATCGATGCCTATGAAAATTTTTGCCCAGAGTGGGTGCAATGGGTAAAAACTCAAGAAGGGATTGAAGAAATTACTGAAGAGCACGAAAGAGTTGTCCAAGTGCTTCAGGAATATTATGAGAAAAACGGAATTGCCCCCATGGTCCGTATCCTGTCAAAAGTTACCGGTTTCAAACTGAAACATATTTATGAGCTGTTTCCGTCAGGACCCGGTAAGGGAGCCTGTAAGATGGCTGGTCTTCCGAAACCGACCGGATGTGTCTAATCAAAAATACTGTAATTAATTTTATCAGTTTTTAACAAAAAAGTCCTGCAATTAAAGCAGGACTTTTTTGTTTTGTGGAGGGGATGTATGATCTGTACAGTTAAATCCAGAACCCGAACAGAATTGATAGATATTACTTCAAAGATTCAGGATATGGTCATGTCCTCAGGTATCGGCCAGGGATTTTGCATGCTTTATGTGCCGCACACAACCGCAGCCATCACCATTAATGAAAGTGCCGATCCGAGCGTTAAAGATGATATTCTGATGATCATAAACAAGATAATACCCTGGGAATCCGGATATCGCCATCTTGAAGGAAATTCACCGGCCCATATAAAATCGACAATTGTCGGAGCTTCAGAGCTTATTGCCATCGATAATAATCGACTGGTGCTCGGCACGTGGCAGGGAATATTTTTCTGTGAATTTGACGGTCCTCGAACCAGAAAGGTACAGGTTCGTATTATTAAAGAAAAGTTTCAGGAGTAACCCATGCCGCC
>CAZDAB010000614.1:0-2328 GCA_964502855.1 uncultured Desulfobacteraceae bacterium
ACATGGTCAATTTAAACATGTTTATGATCATGAGAACTTTGGACTCTCAAGATATGAGGATAAAAATTTATTTTGCATACCGTACTGTAAAGATATTGTTATTCATTCGGGAAAAATGAAAAAATATCATATAGTTATATTAACACTGACTCTATCTTTCTTTTTTGTATCATGCGCTTACTATCCTTACTATCCCTACTATCCCCCTGATGGATACCATACCCAGGTAGGAGCTGTAGTCGGTGCCGGTACAGGCGCTCTTATTGGCCAGGCGATTGGAGGCAATACCGAGAGCACCCTAGCCGGACTGGCTGCAGGAACCATTTTCGGGGCCTTGGTCGGCAATGCGGCAGATCAAGATATTCAGGCAGCAAGAGCTTCGGCTCAGTATGGCAAGCCTGTGATTTATTATGATAAAAGCGGACATGCCGTTGAAGCCATTCCTGAAAGGACGAATGAGCCCAATTGCCAAAAAGTGCGGAAGCGGATTTGGGAGAATGGGAAGCTGGTAAAGGAAACGGTCGAAGAAGTCTGTGTTCCTCCGGCGCCAGTGGTTTATTATTACCCTGCTCCACCACCACCGGGTTATTACCGGTATCCTCCTTACTATTACCATCGTGGCTGGCAGCACTGGTAAAAAGGGGGGGCACTTAAGAGAAATAGGGGCGAATCCTTTTATTGGTACATCCCCAAACACTATTGGCAATGCCCTCATCAGAAGATCTGGGTTGAGGTCGGGAAACCTTAATTAGCATCCCAATATATAAAAAAAACAACCCGTCCGTTCAATACTAATTTAAGTGTTTGATAATCTGGTATCATTACATCTGGATTACCTTCTTTATAGCTTTATAGAAAATAAACCCACGAATAAAAGCCGAAGATTTGACCGATAAAGCGCAAAAAATGAAAAAGCTGGGGAAGATCCCGCGGACTGTTTGGTTTCTTGGTTTCGTAAGCATGTTCATGGATATCTCCTCTGAGATGATCCATAGTCTGTTGCCTATATTTTTAATATCAGTTCTGAATTCAAGCGCTACAGCTGTTGGTTTGATTGAGGGCGTGGCGGAGGCCGTTGCCCTGATAAGCAAAACTTTTTCCGGAGTCCTGAGTGACTGGCTTGGTAAACGAAAGGTGCTTGTTTTTTCAGGCTATGCTCTCGGGACATTAACTAAGCCGTTATTCGCTCTTTCAACAGGTGTGAGTCATGTTTTTGCTGCTCGTTTTCTGGACCGAATTGGAAAAGGAATGCGGGGAGCTCCACGTGATGCGTTGGTTGCTGACGTCACCCCTGATAACTTCCGAGGCGCTGCCTATGGGCTCCGGCAATCTCTTGATACTGTAGGTGCATTTTTAGGACCGTTGTTGGCCATGTCTTTAATGATAGGCACAACGGGTAATTTCCGAGCCGTTTTCTGGTTCGCGGTTATTCCAGGTTTGCTATCTGTCGCAATTATCGTCTTTGCTGTAAAGGAACCACCAAATTTACCATCACGATCTAAACAACAGTCCTTACATTGGCGTGACATTAAAAAACTTAGTAGGACCTATTGGATGGTCGTTGGAGTCGGTTCGATATTTACTTTGGCACGCTTTAGCGAGGCTTTTTTACTTTTACGGGCAGAAAGTGTTGGCATGTCTGCCAGCATGATTCCTCTCATGTTGGTAGTAATGAATGTTTTCTATTCCTTGACAGCTTATCCGGCCGGACGTCTTTCCGACCGACTTGGTCGAACAGGCCTGATGACCGCTGGCTTGATGGCTTTAATCGCCTCTGACCTCACTTTTTCCTTCGCGGAAACCAGCCTGCAAGTTGCTTCAGGCACGGCACTATGGGGCCTGCATATGGGTCTAACTCAAGGGCTTCTTGCGGCAATGGTTGCGGATACTGCGAGTCAAAACCTTCGAGGGACAGCATTTGGTATTTTCAGTATGGCTTGCGGTTTTTCAATACTTGTTGCTTGCCTGATAGCAGGCTGGTTATGGGATCTCTTTGGTGCGGCATCAACCTTCCTAGCAGGAGCGGTTTTCGCTGCGATGGCTTTGACGGTTTATCTATTTGCACAAAAGCACCTGACTTTCACTTCACCGGATTCGCTAAATGCTCGTTAGAGAACATATGTTAAGATTTCAGATAACTCCAGATATTGCGATTTGGTGAACCTTTGATCTCTTTAATGGACTACAGGTTCAGAAAAGTTGAGGTACGGATAAAAGGAAACCTTGTCCCAATCCTCAATCTCAATCTAAGGTAAATCCGAGAAGTCAGTAAGTCCCAAGAAAAATTTCTTCAATCCTGAATGACGCCGTCAAGCAAATTCACTCTTA
>CAZDAB010000615.1:0-2328 GCA_964502855.1 uncultured Desulfobacteraceae bacterium
AAGCTTATCCGCAATGGGGTCAAGATAAGCGCCTAATACACTATATTGGTTGAAATATCTTGCCAGAAGGCCGTCCAGTCCGTCACTGACGGCTGCAATACTAAAAACCAGAAGCGCAAATGAAAACATATCTCTTAGAAGGAAAATTACAAAAAGAGGGGTAAGTAATATCCTCATAATTGTTAACATATTGGGAATATTTATACTCAATTATTTAATTTTCCATTATTCCAATTGGGCCTGTCCGCTCGTGCCCCAGGCCGCCTCGCCTTGCTCAGCTGGCGGGCGAGCTTGCAATGGCAGGCGGGGCGAAGCCCCTGGGTTCTTGAGACGTTGCGTTTTTAAGGTTAACTTGCGATAAGCTCTATTCTTAATCGATCCTGCGATACTTCGTAAAGGTTAATACCGATTAATCCAAAGGCTTTGAGCGTCAAGGCATCCGCAAGCTCTTTGGCAGTTCCCTGGAAATCGACGATGATGACGGCCTCATCGGGCTTCAATTCCTTTATTCGAAGATTCTTTACCCCCGACATATTATTGAGAATACGGCGGAATTTCTCGAAGTTTGCAATATCGCCGGTACCTTCAACGATGATTTCAAGGATGTTGAATGGTTCTTCTTGTTTCTGCCAGCCGGTAACTATTTGAGAAGCAAGGTCTTCACCTGCTAGATTCCCGGCTCTTGAAAGCGAATCCCGGACCCCGGCAATTTCATCGGTATTCGCTGTTACGCAGGTCTGCATTGTGCTTGCGATTTCATCACCCGTATCTGTCCGAATGGCCCGTGCAGATACAATCCCTTTAAAAGACCTTATGTTTTCACCTATGATATTCGGCGATATACTTGCAACCGACTTTCCGACGATTACTACTCCTGCTTGTGAACCCAGGCTAAGGTTAATCGCTTCAATATCATTCAGATCGGGTTTGTCGTATATGGGATTAATCCGGGTATTTTGAGTGATGATATGGTTGTTGATGATCGGGAATCCCTTTGTTTTAATGGTGTTAACCAGAGCAGTTATCGAGGAAGATTCTGAAAGATATTTCTTCTGTCCCCACCAGTATGTTGGCAGAGGGTCATTGAGATTCTGATCCGAAATTAAAAACAGAATTTTTGGCAGGGGCTTTTCTTCAAGTAAAATCCCGGCGCTTGACATGAGTTTCTCCAAAGTGCTGATGGAAACGGTTGCTTCCACCATTACCCTGTAGTTGTTTGCAGATGGAAATTCTGCCAGTACTTTGTAATCCTGGATGAATTTATCGGTATTGCTATAAATCGTTTCATTGAACGCCTGAAAGTTTCGAACCAGTGATTCTAAAGGAAAAAGTTCCACTGACACCCTCTCCACTGCTGAAACAAGGCTGTCGGCGATCGCCTCTTCTCTTGCCATGGCAGAGTTCTCTTGATGTACTTTACCCGTCCCCATCACCATAACAGTCTTTGTCGGAATCTGATTTTTTGCCTGAACAACAGCAGGAAGAATAAGCACAACTGAAAAGAAAAATACTGCAAAAACAAATCGGATGATGGTTTTAATAGATACGGACATATCTTTTTCATCTCCTCCGGGAATATTTTAGTTTACTTAAAAGAAGTTACATATTGCGGGTCAGAGTATAATCGGCAATCATCAAAAGGGTCTCTTTGGTTTTTGAATTTTCAAAAACCGCCAGGGAATCCTTTGCATTCCCAACATACGCTCTTGCCAGTTTTTTGGTATATTTTTGCCCGCCGTACTTTTCCATGAGTGCGATCAAAGTTTCAAAATCGTTAACAGTGAACTCTTTGTTTTTTATTATTTTTTCCATTTGAATCCGGTCTGTTGCATTCGCAGCTTTGAGGGAATATATGACCGGAAGGGTAAGTTTCCCTTCTTTGAGATCTGCTCCAACCTCTTTTCCAAGCGTGCCGGTATCCAGTGTGTAGTCGAGAAGATCATCGACCATCTGAAAAGCGATGCCAAGGTTGAAACCGTAATTCGATAGAGCAGCTTCCTTTTCCTTTGAGGCACTTGATATCAGGGCGCTTACACGGCATGTTCCCTGAAATAGAACAGCGGTTTTGCGCCGTATGATTTCCATGTACTCTTCTTCGGTAATGTCTAAACTCCCTTTTTTCATAAGCTGATGAATTTCACCTTGGGACATATTTTCTGTAATTTCTGCGACGATCCTGATAACATCAGGCAGTGCTGTTTTAGCGGCGATGGAAAGGGAGCGGGCGAGCAAAAAATCTCCAACAAGGACAGCAGGTGCATTGCCCCATATTAAATGGGCCACGGGATTGCCTCTCCGCAATGTTGCTTGATCCACAAGATCATCGTG
>CAZDAB010000616.1:0-2313 GCA_964502855.1 uncultured Desulfobacteraceae bacterium
ACCTTTGGTGCTTCTGAAACACGGCCCAAGGAACTTGTCATGGATACAGACGCTTTTTATATAAATACCGGCCACGTAATGCCTGAAAACACCGATGCGGTCATCATGATAGAGCATGTTAATGATATGGGCCAAGGCCGGGTTGAAATTGAGGCGCCGGCATTCCCCTGGCAGAACGTCCGAAAGGTGGGCGAAGATATCGTGGCAACCGAGCTTCTCTTCCCCCACAACCATGTCATAACTCCCTATTGTGTGGGGGCTCTTCTTTCAGGAGGCGTCTTTAGGGTACCGGTAAGGAAAAAACCAAAAGTACTGGTTATTCCCACAGGGTCCGAGCTGGTGGACTGGCGTGAAACATCTCTCGAAAATCTTAAGCCCGGTCACGTGCTTGAAACAAATTCTTTTGTCCTCGGCAAACTGATCGAGTCGTGGGGAGGCGCCTTTGTTCGCCATGAAATGCTGACCGATGATCCCGGAATACTAAAAAAGGCAATTTTAAATGCGGTCAACACTGATTTTGATATGGTACTGACCGTGGGCGGATCATCGGCCGGTTCAGAGGATTATACCAGAAATGTTATTGATGACCTCGGCCGGGTACTGGTCCACGGCGTTACCATCATGCCCGGAAAGCCCCTTATCATCGGCACAATAAAAGACAAACCTATCTTTGGCATTCCGGGGTACCCGGTATCCGCAATAATTGCCTTTGAACAGTTTGTGGGTCCGTTGTTATCTTTGATGCTGGGACAGCCGGAAAAAGAAAGACCCACTGTTTACGTTGAGCCGACAAAAAAGATTGCCTCAAAACTCGGCGTGGAAGAATTTATACGGGTAAAGCTGGGAGCTGTGGGCAACAGGATTGTGGCCACTCCCCTGCCCCGTGCCGCAGGGTGTATTACCACCCTAACCCAAGCGGACGGTATAATCCGGATACCGAATAACATAGAAGGGTTACCACCTCATGAGTCCGTCACGGCAGAATTGTTGCGTCCTCTGTCTTCCATTAAAAATACGGTGGTTGTGGTGGGAAGCCATGACAACACCTTGGACGTTCTGGCGGATCAGATTCGCTTCGGACACAGAAATCTTACCCTTTCATCAAGCCATGTGGGCAGCATGGGCGGTCTGATGGCCATTAAAAAAGGAGTATGCCATTTGGCGGGATCCCACCTTCTGGATACTCAGAACGGTTCTTACAACATATCCTATGTCAGAAAATATCTCCCCGATGTCAGAGTAAAACTGGTAAATCTTGTGTTGCGGGATCAGGGACTGATCGTACTTCCGGGAAATCCCAAAGCGATCAACGGCATTGAGGACCTTGGCCGTAATGATATCACTTTCATCAACCGGCAGGCGGGCTCCGGCACAAGAATTCTTCTCGATTTTCGCTTGGCGCAGTTGGGCATCGAGCCCTCTTCGGTCAGCGGATATGAAAACGAAGAATTTACCCATATGTCGGTGGCCGTGGCCGTGCTTAGCGGCACCGTGGATGTGGCCCTTGGAATCTATGCCGCCGCAAAGGCACTGAACCTCGATTTTATCCCGGTGGTCACGGAACAGTATGACCTGATTATTCCCGAAATATTTTATGAATCTGAAAACATCCGGATCCTGCTTGAAACTATTAATGCTCCCGAGTTTAAAAAGAGAGTAGAATCTTTAGGAGGGTACTCTACTGAAAAAACAGGCCAGATAATTATTTAGACATGTTATGGATTTCCCATGAGAACTCAAGTATTGAGCAAAAAGGAGAGAATCAAAAAATGGCTTCAGGAAAAAGGATCTTTTTGGCAGCATGAGAAAGAAATACAACTTGATCGACCATACGGCGGATTTCGGAATCCATGTTTATGGTTTGGATTCAAAAGAGCTTTTTGCCAATGCCGCATGGGCTCTGTTTGACGTTATTACGGAAATCGATCAGTTGGCAGGCCTTGATTCCTGTCAAATTGAGGTGTCCGGAGATGACTGGTCCGATCTCATGGTAAACTGGCTCAGAGAGGTTTTGTACCTGTGGAACGGTAAAGAATTACTCGTAAAAAAGGTCCGAATTCTGTCCCTGTCTGAAACTGACCTGACCGCAACCCTCGAGTGTGACCCTTTTAATCCTGATCGGCATGTTATAAAAACTGAAATCAAAGCGGTAACCTACCACCAGATCCAGGTAAACAGGAGCCCTTCCGGATGGGAGGCAAGGATCATATTTGATATTTAGGCGAGTTATCAACGCAAACGCATTTGAATCCCAATAAAGGGAGAACGCTCCACGACGGCGTATATCTCTTTCCAACCGACTGAAACTTGTGC
>CAZDAB010000617.1:0-2309 GCA_964502855.1 uncultured Desulfobacteraceae bacterium
TATGATTCACGACAGGCTCCTCAGACCTGCCATGGTTGTGGTATCCAAAAAAAAAACAGCACCTGAAAATCAAGAGAACTCAACTCAGAAAAAATAGAATAAACAAGGTCCCTGGATTATTTTAAATTAGGAGGATAGCAAATGGGTAAAGTCATTGGAATCGATTTGGGCACCACAAATTCTTGTGTGGCGGTCATGGAAGGGAGCGAAGCAAAAGTCATAACAAATCCCGAAGGAGGGCGTACGACACCTTCCATCGTTGCCGTTTCAGACAACGGAGAAAGATTGGTCGGCCAAATCGCAAAACGGCAGGCCATTACCAATCCGGAGAACACGGTTTTTGCCGTAAAAAGGCTTATCGGTCGTAAGTATGCATCCAAAGAGGTACAGAACGATATTAAAATACTTCCCTATAAGATTGAACAGGCAGAGAATGGTGACGTCCGAATAAACCTTAGAGGTAAATTGAACAGTCCGGCAGAGATATCATCCTTCATTTTGGCGAACATCAAACACACGGCTGAAGAATATCTCGGAGAAAAGGTTACCGACGCGGTGGTCACCGTGCCTGCTTATTTTGATGACAATCAGCGACAGGCAACCAAAGATGCCGGAAAAATTGCCGGTCTTAATGTGTTACGGATCATTAATGAACCCACTGCCGCATCACTTGCATATGGCCTTGACAAAAAAAGGGAAGAAAAAATTGTTGTCTTTGATTTGGGTGGCGGTACATTTGATGTCTCCATACTCGAAATCGGCGAAGGGGTTTTCGAAGTTAAGGCGACGAACGGTGACACCCATCTCGGCGGCGAAGATTTCGACCTTCGGCTTATCGATTACCTGGCAAATGAGTTCAAAAAAGACCAGGGGATTGATATAAGAAACGATAAAATGGCGTTACAGCGACTGAAAGAAGCTGCTGAAAAAGCAAAAATGGAATTGTCCACTTCCATGGAAACGGATGTTAATCTTCCATTTATTACCGCCGATGCTGCCGGTCCAAAGCACCTTAACATAAAAATAACCCGAGCCAAGCTTGAAGGACTTATCAGCGACCTGCTGGACAAACTTGAAAACCCCTGTCGAATTGCGCTTAAAGATTCGGGACTGTCCACCAATGACATTAATGAAGTGATTCTTGTGGGCGGTATGACGCGAATGCCTGCGGTTCAGGACCGCGTCAAGAAAATTTTTGGAAAGGACCCCCACAAGGGCGTTAACCCGGATGAAGTTGTTGCCGTTGGCGCCGCCATTCAGGGAGGTGTGTTGAAAGGGGACGTTAAGGATGTTCTTCTTCTCGACGTCACTCCCCTTTCGCTGGGTATAGAGACCCTGGGCAGTGTCATGACACGGCTGATCGAAAAGAATACGACCATTCCCACTAAAAAGAGCCAGATTTTTTCAACAGCGGCCGACAACCAGCCGGCCGTATCTATTCATGTACTGCAGGGAGAGCGGGAGATGGCCGCCGGCAATAAGACTTTGGGACGCTTCGAACTGGTGGGGATACCCCCTGCGCCAAGAGGTGTGCCGCAAATTGAGGTGGCGTTTGACATCGATGCCAACGGAATTGTGAACGTTTCTGCAAAAGATATGGCAACGGGCAAGGAGCAATCCATACAAATAACGGCTTCCAGCGGCTTGTCCAAGGAAGAAATCGACACATTGATAAAGGATGCCGAGCTTCATGCCGAAGAGGATAAAAAGAAAAAGGAGCTGGTTGAGGCCCGAAACTCAGCCGATGCGCTAATCTATTCAACGGAAAAATCGATAAAAGATCTCGGCGACAAGGTAGATTCTGAAACAAAGGGCAAGGTTGAAGCTGCCATTGAACCGCTTAAGAAAGCGATGGAAGGGGATGATGTTGGAGAGATCAAACGCTTAAGCGAAGAGTTGATGCAGGCTTCCCATAAATTGGCCGAGGCCATGTATCAGAAGGCTTCCCAGGCAGATCAGCAGCAGGCCGGAGCCGATGCGGCAGGAGGACCGGAGAAGCCTGGACCTTCAGGGTCTGACGAGGATGTTGTGGATGCTGATTTCGAAGAGGTAAAAGACGACGACAAGAAGTAACCGGAAATGTCATTTTGCAATAACAATCCCGCGTGCACTTTTGTGGCGCGGGATTTTTTATTATGTAGAAATTTGCAAAATTTTTTTTAATTTATTCCATGATGTTATCTGGTTTGCTATAGATTTAGTAACATTTCCAGAATCTTTTTACGACTTTTTTAAAGCGGACATGCCACTTGCAAATTACGTCTCGGAAATTCTACAATTGGTTGAAATTAAAGATCTTTTAATAGCTC
>CAZDAB010000618.1:0-2307 GCA_964502855.1 uncultured Desulfobacteraceae bacterium
CCATTGAAGGGCTCGAACCGGAACATGTCACGGTTGTTGATACAAAAGGGAGGCTCATCTTCAAGGGGGGGATCAATGATGAATCTTCTTCCGAACTTAGTAGCACACAGTTAGACTATAAAACAAATGTTGAAAATGAGATAGAAACAAATGTTGAAAGCATGCTGGAAGGAATTGTAGGTTTCGGCAAGGCAATAGTTAGAGTAAATGCCGAAATCGAATTTGATAAGATTACCTTAAGTGAAGAGGAATACGATCCATCAGCAACCGCTGTCAGAAGTTCGAGAAATATTGAAGAGGTCATGCAGGCAGGGGAAAAAGGGAACAAAACCGCGCAGACAGTAATTGATGAAAGAAGAGGTGTTGTGCCGTCTCCAAATCAAACTCAGAACAAAAAAACAAAAAAGGACGTTGCCACAAATTATGAAATCAATAAAATCACAAGGACAACTTTGAAACCGGCAGGAAAAATCACACGACTTTCAGTCGCCGCAGTCATTGACGGGAATTACGAGTTGGAAAAATTAGAAGATGGAACAACCCAAAAAAAATATATTCCGAGAAGTGAACAGGAAATTAAAAAATTTGAAGAAATAGTTAAAAAAGCAATAGGATATAATGAAGACAGGGAAGATCAGATCTCGGTGAGTTCCATCCCTTTTGTGGGGTCAGCTCCCATAGACACCACCGCTGACGTGGTAGTCAGTAAATTTGATCAAGTATTAACTATTGTGAAAGACTACAGAAAAACGATCGTGAATTTCTTATTAGTGGTTATGGTTTTTATGCTGATCGTCAAACCTTTATTAAAGAGTGTTAATAACATTACAAAAGAAGTTACCGCTCAACATAGAGAACTTGCTTCAGTTTCTGAAGAATATGAAAGCCTTCCTTTATCAAAAGAAATGGGTCGAATAGAAAGGGTTCGTGAAATAAGTAAAAAGGATCCGGAAAAAGCTCAACAACTGGTTAAAGGGTGGATAGGTGAATAAGAATAATGGCAAATATAAAATTAAATACCGATAAATTAACAGGACCACAGAAGGCGGCCATCTTTTTGATGACCATGGGAGAGGAATTTACAACATCATTTTTCAAAAAATTAGATGAAAAGAATATTAAAAAGATCGGGCAATATATGTCCGAAATAAATCATATTCCTTCTGAGGTTTTAAACTCGGTCATGGAGGAGTTTTTAACAAATATCCAAGGCAACGGCGACATTATGATTTCCGGAGGGGACTTTCTTAAGCAGGTTGTAAATAAAACTTTGGATAAAGAAACTGCAAGAGAGGTTTTCAAGGTCATAGGGGGAGAAGGCACCAGCGTTCCTTTTAGTGACCTTTCCTACTTGTCGGCGGAGAACCTTGTCGGTATCATTCAAGGGGAGCATCCTCAAACAATAGCCCTGGTGCTGAGTTACCTTCCGCATGAAAAGGCTGCGGAAGTTCTCAGGTTACTTTCTGATGATCTCAAGGCAGATATTGCTTTCAGGATAGTAAAAATCGGGCAGGTTGATATTGATGTTGTAAATGAGCTGGACCAGGTGATTAAAAAAGAGATTTCAAAAATTGGAGGATCAACTAAAAAATTTGATGGCATAGAAATTTTGGCCAATATTTTGAACGCAGTTGATGGAAATACAGAAGAGTCCGTGCTGTCCCATATAGAAGAAGAGGACGATAGGCTGGCAGAAATGATTAGACAAAAAATGTTTGTTTTTGAAGATCTTTTGCAGGTTGAGAATCGAAATTTCAGGGATATTCTTCAGAATGTGGACAACCAGATGTTGATAAAGGCATTAAAAACCTCTTCTGAAGAGATGAAAAACAAGATATTTAGTAATTTATCAGAAAGAGCTTCAGAAATGCTAAAGGAAGATATGGAGGTTATGGGCCCGATTAAATTGAGTGAGGTTGAAGATGCCCAGCAAGAGATTATCAAGACCGCAAAGAGACTTGAGTCGGAAGGCAAGATAGTTCTGTCCAAGGGCGGTGATGATGTCTTTGTATAAAAATTCGGGAAATGAATCAGAACCTATAGAATCCTGGACAAATTGCCATATGAAATTTATTGAAGATAATGAGCCCATTAATAAAAAAGACAATTATGGCTTTATATCCCTTCAAGAAGGAGAACTAAAGAGGGCGCAATTTATTCCTCTTGAAGGATACCCAGACCATGAACACAAGAAAAAAGTGGGACAAGATGCCATGAGCGGGACACGGGTGGATGTGTCTCTGATAGAGCAAGAAGCCTATGAAAAAGGCTTTGTCCAGGGGGAAAAAGACGGCTTTGAGTTAGGAG
>CAZDAB010000619.1:0-2293 GCA_964502855.1 uncultured Desulfobacteraceae bacterium
TCTGAAACGTAGTTCAAAGAGTCCAAATCACATAAACTGATGCTACGCAATTTCTACACGAACGTTGCTTCACAATTAAAAACTAGTATGGTGTCCCCGGATTTACGGATTACCAATTAAATTATTGATTCCTGAGAAATAAGTGCCCTTTTTTGATCGGTTAACTTATCAAAAATGCAGAGAATGTGCTATTCGCAGAGAGAGTGATATTTTAAGTAGATCGGCATGAATTGTTTTTAGATAAGCCCACACAACCGATGGAAAGCGGTGTAGGGGCCCTTTTGATAGGGCATGGGCCTTTGCCCATCTCTTTATATTACATGCTGTCAGTTTACAGGCTACGGCGAAGCAGACCCTTACCGCTCTGCGTACACGAAGCTTGCCGATTCCGTGAGATCGTTTCAGCTCAGAGGCCGTTGCTTCGATCCCTGAACGGATTTTGTAGCGGTCTTTCCATTCGGTAGTCTGCTGATTGGCATACATTTGGTCCCGTAATCGGATCTCGGGGGTAATTTCCAATCGAAAATGACCGACTGTATCCCGTGCTCCACAACCGCGATGGCGATGATTGGGAGTGCGTACCGGACAGTGATCGAGCATGGTACATGCGCGGCACCTATCTCCATCGAAGATCGCATGGAGAGAACGACGAGTCGTGTTATTGCTGCTGAGGATGCGGTGGTCTATTGGACTATGTCCCATGGGACATGTGGTCGCAAAACCCTTTGTGTCAAAGTGAAAAAGATCTCTCCCAAGGGTCTCATCGGACAAACGACTACGGTTGACCGGCGCAATGAATTCAATGTTTTGCTCGACTACTTTTAAGGCTGATGGAACCGATGGATAACCCCCATCGGCAATGAGTGCTTCCGGCTTGAGGCCAGCATCGTCGAGACGCTCGATCACTGAAAGAGCTTTCCCGATATCTGAACGGCCGGCGCCATGTACTTCATAATCGGTGATGATTTCGGTTTTTCCGGAATTATTGCAGGTCTCGGTGATATGAAGGCTGTATCCTGCGCCTTTGTGCCCGTAGGATGCATCCGGGTCATAGGGGGATTGAAGGGTAACTCCTTTACTCCTTTTCTTCACCTGGATGCTCTTGTCCTTGGATGCGTCTGCCCCTGAAGGGGATTGTTTCGTGAATTCGCATTGTTCGCAAAACAGTCGCTCAAGCAATTGGTACGGCTCACTGCTTTTGATCTTGTCGTCTTTTTCAAAGACAACAATAAGGTCATATACAAATTGGGCAAGCTGTTCCACCTTTACCTTTTGCTCAGCCGGACCCAAGCCAAACCACCCTTCGGGTTCACTTGTATGCCATTGTTGAATTTCTTTGGGAACTCTTGAAAGCTGATCTGCATTCAGGCTTTTTAGAAACAGTGAAAGCGTATTTGAGAATAGAGCCAATCTGCCGCGTATGCGGATATTTGAGATGATGTGTGTAGAATCGAGCCTTTGGTCGCGAGCAGATAACCCAAGCTTGTTAATCGCTGAATCTCTGATATTATCAAATACGTTTCGGACCAGCTTCATTTCCGGATCTTTGGCGGCCAGTCGCCTACGGAACTCAACCAGTGATCGGCGAGATAAATAATCTTCGTCTTCACTGATATCTAACGCGTATCGCCACCGAATATCGAAACTGAATGTGTCCAGGGCTTGTTGATCGCTCAAGTCGTTCAACTCTTGCAGTAGACACAGACCCAGCAGGCGTGCAACACTGAAATTGGGGCGACCTGTCTTACCATAAAGCAGAGCGTATCGATCTTCATTCCTGAACAGTATGGGAAGAACTTCGATTCTAAACAGCTGAGCCCACGAAGATTCCAAGCGACTATGCAGACTGGGGGATAACTTAGTGTCTACACCGAATAACTTTTGTTGGGGATTTGTTTTCTTATACATGAACCTTTTTATCGTAATAACATATGTAAAACAAGAGTTACTTCTCAGGAATCACTTGTTTAACAGCGTCCCGTTTTGCCTTTCGAGCAAATGGCGTTAGTTTGCTCGGCATTTTTAAGTAGTAATACCTATTGATTTTTAGAATATACTCGTTTATTGGAGATACAGCTAGCCATTGACCTACCGACGAAACACAATCATGGTTGCCTCCATCATTATCTGAATCGGAAAGAACGGCATGACGAAATACCCGTGATTCTGAGACCATGAGCCCAGCATTTTCGTCTTGATCTTCCGTAAAATGATACGTTATTTCAATAGGTTATTAAAATAGTTCAAATGTAACCCAAGGAGCGGAGCTGTATCAAATCAAGAATATTGCATG
>CAZDAB010000620.1:0-2292 GCA_964502855.1 uncultured Desulfobacteraceae bacterium
CCGGATGGGGCATTTACTGTTATCGCATCAGCAAAAAGCTTATCCCAGTATTTGTCAATCTGCTTGATCATCTTTTTATAATCGTCTTTATGATAAAATTCTTTATCTGACGTTATTCCCCTGCGGAATATTTTTACTTCTTCCTCAATGCTCCTTATATCTGCTTCCAGACCATCATCGTTAAGACCTTTGTTGTTCTGCGGAACTGCTATGGACAAGGCCATGCGCAGCTTTTTAAAGACCTTTACTTTTTTCTCCATCTGCAAAGAAGCCTTCTTTAACTGCTGGTCTTCAACGATCTTCGTAAGGGGTCTCCAAAGCCCGGACAACACATTATTGCTGACAAGCTGTGCATTGACCAGATCATGCAAAACCCTTAACCTCTGATAAAATATCAAATGAGGGCAATCAAAAGGAAACCCGTATCCATCCACTTCTGATGTGTCAAAAGTCCAATGAATCATTGTATATGCTACCATAGCAGCCATCTCATCTGAAGACGATGGCTCATCAAGCCGGTCGCTACTAATGCCGGCCATTAACCGATAAACTGCCTGCGGATCATCACCAATGATTTTTTCCAATGCCTTGACCCTTTGACGAAGGAGGGGGCGAATCTTGTGCTTTTTTAACCGGTTCCTGATCGTGGCGTATTCTTTCTCAAACAAGTCCTTGCCGATATCACGTAAGAAATGAAAATGACAAATAAAGTCTGGAACATCTTTAAACACGGCCTTTACCGCACATAAAATCCCTCGGCCCATATCATGTACCAACGCAATCGGGTCTCCGTATTGCTCTCTTATTTGACGAAAAAACGGTATGAGCAGTTCCGCCTTCTCTGAAGGAAGTTTGATATTATCCAATACGATCTGGGCAATACCGTCTATGCCGGTAAAAAGGTGCGGGCTGTCACCCTCACAGGTGCCGTCAAGATGCAGAATATACCCGCCTCGTAACGCCATCACTTTTTTTAATCGCTGCCGGCTCTGTTGGTGTGCTATGGCCAGATAGGTGATAAATTTTTTACCCAGAAATCCGATCTCACGCTGGGATATTAAAACGTTTCTTTGGGCCAAATGCTTTATTATCTGTTGTTCGCTGCGACAATCTACAAAAAGGGCGCGGCCAACGTAGACAAGAACATCGTATCCATAAGTGCCGCGATAGGGCGTAAGCTCACGCAGTTGCCGGCTATGATACACACAGCCATCGCCGTCGTGTAAAATCGTCTCCCTGGCACGAAATGCCCCAATATCCAGCGTCACCACATTTTTTTCGCGGCTCTTGAGCACTCTCAGTTCATCTTTGCGACCAGCGCTGACCTGTGGGTAAAAATAAATTGTCGGCCTTTCTTTAAACAAACTGGCTGGACAAATGTCCCTGGTTATCTTGTCAATATAGCTCGTCAGGCACTTCACCGCTTTGTATCCAAAGTTTTTTTTAACAGGTCGTGGAACTCTAAAAACCTTCTAAGCGCATCAGGGTGAACCCGTTTCCCCTGCCTTGATACTTTATCCGAAAGCTGGTCAATGCCAATGTCGGGATACTTTATCAGCTGAACTAAAATCACTATAGCTTCTGAATCAATTGGAAAGTCAATGCCTTCTTGGCAGCTTAATGTCCATCTCTGCTTCTGCTGGTTATAAATATCAGGGCTGTCTGAAAGATAAATAAATCGGCCCTGATATTTTTCTCTCCTTACACCGGGTACATTTTTAATTTGGGATAGAAATGAACTGTTTGGTGTAAGATTTACAATGCCGGCAATCTCAACGGCACTGAGACCTGTTTCTGAGTCTTTTATCAGCTCAACGATAGTTTGCTTAAGGTTGCCATGCTTTGAAAAAAGAACCGTTTGATACTTCCATAAGCCGTTTTCATCAAACACCGGAATCTTTGGCAGCGTATAGTAGCGTCCATTTTTGTTAATGCTGGTGTATGTCTTCCACTTTTTCAGCCGCCGTCTGACCGTAATCGCCGAGCATTTGAGCAGTCGTACGAGTTGTTCGATGGTGATAATCTTTTGCCGCCGGAATCTTTGTAGTACATATTTTTCATCCATGATCCACCTGATAAAGTATGCGTTTTCGAGTTATTAATGCGCATACTTTATCAGGTATCTGCTGTAAATCAAGACTTTTTTGTTGTAATTTCCAGTAGAATATACCAAAATCCATCAAATTAATGTGGTTCTTGACAAAACGCATACTTGATCACAAATTGGCAATTAACCACAAAGGCACTAATAGAAAGGCTTCTCGCAAATCCAACCGTTATTTGCTATCATAG
>CAZDAB010000621.1:0-2292 GCA_964502855.1 uncultured Desulfobacteraceae bacterium
ACGGTTGATGCAATGCTCTTAGCCGCATGACGGCACAAAACTTTGGACTGTTGAGGAATTAATAAAACTGCCTAAAATTGTGGTGCATTATCATCTTTAAATTTGTGTCCATTCGTGGTTTTATTTAGCCGTTCCAGTACCATCTGCCGGAGCTACCCCAGTAGATTTGCCGAACCGACGGGGCAGGCAAAGGGACACAGATGAACATATATCGTTGGAGATTTGTAACTTCTCAATACGTTCTGGTGAATGAAATAATCATATTGACCCGGCTCCATTATTTAACATCTCGGAAATTCTACAACTTTCTGATAATAAAGGATTTTTAATGGAAACCTATTTATGCCATCAGAATGGAATAATGGAATGCTGGAATATTGGGGATAAGGACAGAAATAAACCATTTTAATTGTAAAAAACTCCTTCAAACCCATTATTCCATTACTCCATCATTCCATTATTCCAATTGGGGCGAAGCCCCTAAGTTCTTGAGATGTTACAATTCCGAGACGTTTAATTATCTTCCGGCTCGGCCCATACAATTTCACTCTTGTTGACAATAACCACCTTCCCGGACGACCCCCTGTGTTCTGCGTCGGACAAAACGAAATATTTGTCCGGTGAATTCTTAAAATAATCAGAGACTCTTGGGAAATCGCCAATGTTCAATCTACCGGTAATCGTCGTTCCGTCCTTTAATTTAACAACAATGGAACGGAAATTTCTTACAAAAGTGTCAGCCATCGATTCCATTAACCAATCTCCATTTTACAGTTTTATTAAATAGTGTTCATGAAAATGTATTACCCGAATCTTGCATAAAATTTGATGAGAATCTTTCCGTTACCTTATTAAAGTGGGTTTATGCAAACTTCAGGTCATATTTTTGTATAATTTATCAAGAATCTGTTTTCCTTTGGACGTTAAGTATAAACGAAGTTTGTTCTCCTCGTTTAGTTTCTGCTCAACCCAACCTTTGGCCATTACGGAAGAAAGGGTTTCATTGACTTGCTCATTTGCAAGTTCCGGATCTTTCAGCAGACCGACCAGGCTTCGATGGACATGGTTTCCAGAAGCCATTACCTGCAAAATCTTTACTTCACTTTCCGATATTCCTGCCCGGCGGAGCCGGTCCTTTGAAACTTTCCGGTAACCGATTTTTAAATCATTATCTATCTCGGCCGGATGGGCGTTAATATGGTTTTTATTTATATTGCCGGTCCCTTGGAACCGTTTATTATAAACATTTTCTTTCAATCTGCATGAGAACACCGCAAATAAAAGGCAGACGCCATTGAAGATGAATAGATTGACCGGTTTTTTTTGCACAACACTGAGCAAATTACTGGAGATCATGTTCAAAAAGAGCGGAACGGTTAACGCTGCCACAATCCCCAGCAAGCAATCGCCCAGGAGAGCTTTCCAGACAGGGGGTTTGTGATTTTCCGATAAAAAGAAATTTACCAGACCGCCCAGTATCCCGGAACCTATCATGATGACGAGGATAAGAAACATGAAGCTGTTTGAAAAAGTACCTAATTCCAGGATATCTTTCGCAACTTGATTATCCATTTGCACGCTCCGGGGCGACCTCCTCCTTTTGAGAATAAGAAATTAAAAATTTACCCAAAGTTCAAGTGTCCTTTTTTGTGCGTTCGGGAATTTGGAACTCAAGTTTATAATTTTAATATTGTTGTTTTTGATACTTGTAAAAGGGGTGATAAATTCGGTTAAATGCTTTTTTAAAACAAGCGCCCCCTCTTTGTCTTCATCATAAAAGTAACGAACGTCTTGATTATGATAATTAACCTGTTGAATCCCCTCTACTCTGAAACCGATACGGGTTAAAAACACAGAAAGCCTTTCCATCAGTTTTTCATTTTTTTTATTCGTATAATGCACATATACTGTGTATTTTCCGGGTTGAATGATGTCCTGCGGTGCACTTGTTTTTGTTTTTCCCACATCCGTTGATGCTGACATCTTGTTATCTGTCTGTTTTTTTTCATTCAACGCAGGGGTCGTATCCGCTAACTGTGAAATTTTTGATTTTATCTGCTTTACCTCGGATAGGGTTTCCCGGCTTTTTTCCAGAAGAGTTTGTGTGGTTGTCGTGATTTTATCGGTCTGCTTCCATGTCAGACTGATAATTGCAAATGTGAGGCAGCTGCCGATCAACAATCCGGCGATCACCCCCACCCACGTGTATCGCTTCCTAAGAGACAGTGCCACCGATTTTGTTAACGTGTTAACCAGAAGTTTCAGTTCCTGGACCGATATTTCAACATTTGA
>CAZDAB010000622.1:0-2289 GCA_964502855.1 uncultured Desulfobacteraceae bacterium
AATCGGTATGCTATTTTTGTGCGCGACATTGAACCCAAGGGATTTGACCTGATCGGCATTGATGGCTTTTTGACCAGAAAAACCGTCGAGAAAGTAAGAGAGGTTCTTACTTCGAACCAGCGAAAGGATCAGATGGTCAACCATAATTACCAGGTAGCCAAGCGGTATTATTCTTATTCAATACTTCGAAGATGGCTAAATACACTGTTGACTAATTTTTTCGGCATGGAAGCCCAATCTTGATAGTAATGTTATGGAGGTAACCGTGAACCCGTCATCTGTTATCGCTTACTTTTCAATTGAAGTCGGTTTAGAGCCGAACATACCCACATCCATCGGCGGACGGGGTGTTCTGGGCCTTCCTAAATAACCGGGAAAGAAGGTATGGCGGCAAAGCACAATTTTCAGAGAAAATTTTCAGCATTACTGGTTTATGGAAGGCCTCCCCTCGTTTTTGGTGGCATGCTTTGCGGAATCGCGGTCATGTGGACCCGGGACCCGCTGCTTTACACTTTGGGGGTGACGCTGCTTTTTATTTCCATGACCTGTGACATGATCGACGGGTGGCTTGCAACCCGGTTTCAACTCCACTCCACATTGGCCCATCTTGCCGACCGCGTCATGGACAAGATTGTATATTCAATTATTTTCCCGCTGGTGGCTGTGGGCATCATGTGGCGTATTCTTTTTACCTCGGTTGCCGGCACCAAGGCTGAATTGCTTCATGGCATTTTTGTTCTGATTTTGTGCGTAACCGTCCTGATTCGTGACAATTTTGCTCATTTCATGCGTTTTTTCTCCATGCGCACCGGACCAGAACCGGAATTAAGAGAATTTACACGGCTAAGGACAATTGTTGCCGCGCCGGTCGGAACCCTCTTGTACGCGCATGCTTTTTACGTTCCGGGGGGGCCGACCTCTCTGATTTACATCTGGATTTCCTGGCTGGGCAATCTTCATTTGCGCGTTTTGTTTTTAATCGAAATAATATTTTTAATCATAAATTTTGGGTCAATCGCTGCATACTGCCGGAAATATGGAACCTACTGCCTGGACGAGATCTGTGATGAGGATGAACGTCTGCGTTTTAAAATTTTGTCCTTTTTCCCGAATTCATTGACTATCATGAATGCCGTGATGGGGTTACTGGCCGTGCTTTTTGCTTACCAGGATCGTATTCGCGAGGCCTATCTTTTCCTGATCGGTGCCGCCATTTTTGACAAACTCGATGGGGCTCTGGCTCGAAGACTGGGTCTGACGGAACCCCTTCCCGTACAGAATCGGGCACATCACATCAGCTTTGGAAGTGTTCTGGATGACATTGCCGATGGCGTTAGCTTTTGCATTGTTCCGGCCTGGATTTTTTATTTGTTACTTGCCGACTTTTCGGATCCCGTGATCCGGCTACTCCCGATAGAGCTGGCGGCCTTGCTGTATACCCTTATGGGGATTGTCCGGCTGATTTACTTCACTATTGACCGCACTCCGATTCCCGGGTTTTTTAAAGGAATGCCCACTCCGGCCGCGGCGTTGCTGGTGGCCGCACCCTTAATCATGTTCAACCAAGCCGTCGGGGATGCCTCGGAATGGGCTCGTTACTGGGGTCTTCTTTGTTTCGGTTTGATGATTTTTTCAGCGATTATGATGAACCTTTATCCCGTACGCTACTTGCATCTCGGCCGCTTTATAGACAGACATTCCTGGTTTGGTCGTCTGAACATGCTGCTGCTGGTCATCTTCATATTTACCCCCTATTTGGGATATGCCGCCCTAATCTATATGTTGCTGTATGTCCTCTCGCCACTGATTACCCGGCGTATGCTGCCGAAAACAAGTTAGATAACTTCATTAGGCTCGGGCTAACGGGTGCTAAAGCCATTTAAACAGTCGGTTTCCAAGAGAAACACGCCGTCGTTACGCTGCACCGAAATCAAATGCGCTTACCTGGATGAGATCTGGTTTAAAATTTACAAATGCAAAAATATATGCTAACACTCTTTTTCTACAGAGGGCCATAAAAAGCGTCCGAGTGGCATTATATAAACCGAACAAAAATGGAGTGTTCATAAAAATAAGGAGATAAAAAGATGTATAAAAACAAAACATCACCTATATTTTATCTAATTGTGATGATTATGTTCCTTTTTCTGATTACTGCTTGCGCCGGTACCCTGAGCGGTCCGGTAGCAGGCCCCGGCATGGTAAGTGTCGAAAACCCGGTAGAAATGGTCAATCAGTTGGGCGGGCACATCGCCGATGCTCGAAAAAATCAGCTGAATGTGCTTTCAC
>CAZDAB010000623.1:0-2283 GCA_964502855.1 uncultured Desulfobacteraceae bacterium
CGGCCGGCCCTGCTACAATCTCGACACCTTCCTGACCCAAAAAGAGCTTATCCTTGAATCCTTTTTCTTACATTCCACCAAAGGCGATATCTCAGTTATAGAGGGAAACCGGGGTCTTTACGATGGGATTGATATCCAGGGGAGCACCAGTACCGCGGAACTGGCGAAACTGCTTAAAGTACCGGTGATTCTTTGCATTGATTGTACGAAATCGACCCGAACCATGGCTGCGGCCGTACTGGGATGTATGAAATTCGATCCGGATACCCAAATTAAAGGGGTTATTTTAAATCGTGTTGCCGGACCCAGACATGAAAAAGTCCTTAGAAAAAATATTGAACATTTCTGTGACATTCCCGTATTAGGTGCGGTTCCAAAACTTAACTGGCAACATTTTCCTGAACGGCACATGGGACTGTTACCCACACCGGAACACGGCTGGGCAAAGGATTCCATCCAAGCCGCATCTCAACTAGCCGCTCGCTATCTTGATCTTGAAACCCTGGCCAAGGTTGCCGGTGATGCCGGACCACTCCCTGTTTCAAACACTCTTCAAGAAAGCATTCTAGCTGAAGCGAAATCTTTGCTTGATTCCGACCCCAAGCTACGACCCAGAATCGGTATCATCAAGGACTCGGCCTTTCAGTTCTACTATCCTGAAAATATCGAGGCAATCGGCGCGGAAGGTGCGGAAACTATATTTATAAGCCCTCTGGACAGCGATACGATTCCACCAATAGATGCCCTTTATATCGGCGGCGGATTTCCTGAAACCCATGCCCGACAACTGGCCCAGAACGTAACATTCAGAGAACAATTAAAGTCTTTGGCAAAAGACGGCCTTCCCATATACGCTGAATGCGGCGGTTTGATGTACCTGGGAGAAGAACTGGTTCTGGATGAAAATTCATTTCCCATGGCCGGGGTGCTGCCGGTTGTCTTTGGATTTTCAAAGAAACCTCAGGGACACGGATACACGGTGGTAACCGTGGAACACCCCAATCCGTATTTTAACATCGGCGCCGAACTTAAAGGGCATGAGTTTCACTATTCGCGGGTTTTAAAATGGGGGGGGACGGACAAAGATCTGGCCTTTAACATGAAAAGAGGCGCCGGTTTTATTAATAATCGTGACGGCGTCTGTTATAAAAACGTTCTGGCAACCTATACCCACATACATGCCCTGGGCACGCCCTCCTGGGCCAAAGCCCTGGTTCGTAATGCTGTTGCCTACAAAAAATCAAAAAAATAGGGCGATCATTTTATATCTGACGATCGCCCTATTTCAATATTCCTATATTATAGAATTTCCGAAACGTTTATTTCTTTTCCTGGGGATGGCACTGTTTACACGTTGTAGGTGCCGCACCTGCATCTTTCGATTTTAAGTTCTTGCTTTTGTTGAAATTTTTGTGGCATTCTTTGCAATTGTCATGGACGGCGTTGGCGTGGTATTCGCGTTTTTGTTCCTTTGACAGCTCCTTTGCTTCCTTGCCTGTGATATTTCCGGGTTTTTTATGGCATTCGATACAATTCTTTACCTCATCACCTTTTTTTAAATTGGTCAGCGGTTTATTGTCCTTGTCGTGATGACACTCTCCGCAGCCGGCTTTGTAAAGATCAGGATTTTGTTCCGCGTATTCCGTTGTGTGCTTGAGGTGCGAAAACGTGACGATCGCCTTGGTATGTTTGGAATAGGCCTTGTTTTCCATTTTGATTTCATCTTTTACCTGGGTTCCGGCATAAATTCCGGCCACAACAAACAGAGTAGCTATTAAAGCGACTACCGATGCTAAAAAATACCTTTTTTTATTCATAAACACCTTTACCCTCCTTTAAATTTATAAATTAATTTGATCAGAATTATTTATCAAGCAGATGCAACTCTGTCAACGATAAAAAAGATATTTAGAAAACACTCCCTTTTGCCGGATTACAATGTAACTATTTTGTTTTTCTATCTATCATCGTTATTATTGTCGTCTTCAAAGCTCTTTTTCCCGAAAATTCCGGCGCCGATAATACTTATTTCATAGAGCAATATCAAGGGCAACGCCATCATGATCTGCGTTACAACATCCGGAGGCGTTAAAATAGCGGCGCCGATAAAGAATAACAAAAGCGCATATTTCCTGTTTTTCTTTAAAAAGCTTACGGAGACCATGCCAAGTCTGGCAAGGAAGGTAATAATCAAAGGGAGTTCAAAAACAAGTCCAAAAGCAAGTAACAATTTTGAGGCAAAACCCAAATACTCCCGCATGGAGGGAAGCGGCCGTATTATTT
>CAZDAB010000624.1:0-2283 GCA_964502855.1 uncultured Desulfobacteraceae bacterium
ACATGGACAGCTATCTCGATAAGCTTCCCGCATTTGTCGATACGATCAAATCCATCAAAGAGACCATTATTACCAACATCGTATTGATCGGTCAGATACCTGCACCCACGTTTAAAGAGAAAAGACGCACCAGTGTTTTTATGGAGAGATTGGCCGATTTCGGTGTTGATGAATGCACCACCGACGGTTACCGAAATCCCATCGGTATTATCAAGGGGACATCCGAAACAAGGCCGCCTATCTTTGTGGTTGCACACCTTGATACGATTTGGGGAACAGACATTGACCATTATTATACCATCAAGGAAAATTCAATAACCGGTGCCGGTGTCACGGAAAATTCAATCGGTGTCGGTGTCCTGGTCTCCTTGCCGGAAATTTTTAGGAAATTAAACTTGCGGTTTGAATCCGACATGGTTCTGGCAGGTGTTATACAATCTTTAGGCAGAGGCAATCTTAGAGGCATCCGGCACCTTTTAAAGACATGGAGTACGCCCATAAGGGGTGCGGTGTGCATTGAAAGTTATGATCTCGGAAGAATTAACTATTACGCCGACGGCATGATTCGATGTGAAGTTGACTGCAACATTTCTACAACCAATGGATGGGAACACAAATTCAAACCCAATGCGATTCTGATATTAAATGAGGTGATCAATCAGATTTTAAAACTGCGTTTGCCTCAAAGACCCCGCGCAAGGGTAATTATCGGGAGAATTTCGGGTGGTTTCAAGCACGGTATGATCGCCTCTGATGCAAGACTTGGCTTTGAGATCCAAAGCAACTCCGACAAAATGGTAAAATCGATTTTTAACGACATCAAAGATATTTTAGAAGGTATCCGTCACGAATATGAAGTTGATCTGAAGCTAAAAACGTTGAGCAATATTAATGCGGCAAGAATAAAATTTAATCATCCTTTGGTAAAAAGCACGGTAGAGGTTATGAGAAAACTTGAGTTAACCCCCATAAGCGAACCGAGTGAATCCGAACTATCCATTTTTCTTTCACGCAAGATACCGGCGGTCACCCTGGGAATTACCCGGGGAGAAAACCATCAACATACTAATGCCACCGCCGAAATTGAACCCATGTTCAAAGGGATCGCACAGATTATCGGAGTAATTATGGCCATTGACAACGGGGTGTGCGATGAAGAGTACCTGGCTTAAAAAAAATACATTCCATTATTCTGAATTTAACGATCTCAATCGGCTTGTAGAGGAAAAACGAAGAAAAAATCTGAAAATTTCTCTATGCCTGCCCACGTTAAATGAAGAAAAGACCATAGCAAAAGAAATTCTGATCGTGAAATCAGAGTTAATGACCCGCTATCCACTTCTGGATGAGATTGTTGTTATCGATTCCGAGTCAACAGACAAAACCAGAGAAATTGCCAGATCATTTGGCGCCGATGTTTATAAGGCAACGGAAATTTTACCTGATCTTGAATCGTTCAAAGGCAAAGGTGAAAATCTCTGGAAAGCCCTTTATGTTACCAAGGGTGATATCATCGTTTACATTGATGCAGACATAAAAAATATTCATCACAGGTTTGTATATGGCCTTTTAGGGCCGCTTATTCTTTTTGATCATATTAAATACGTAAAGGCCTTTTATGACAGACCCATCGCTATCGGAAAAAGCAAAATCAGGCCCACCGGCGGCGGTCGAGTTACGGAACTTGTGGTCAGGCCCCTTTTTTCTCTGTTTTTCCCGGAACTCACACAGATTTTACAACCGTTATCGGGTGAATATGCCGGCTTTCGAGAAATATATGAAGCAATTCCATTCCCCATAGGGTACGGGGTTGAAACCAGCATGATTCTCGATATTTATGAAAAATGGGGACTTGACGTCATTGCTCAGGTTGATCTTGACAGACGGATTCACAGAAATCGGGATACAAGGGCATTGGGAAAAATGGCGTTTGTTATTCTTATGACATTTATCAATCGCAAAATAAAAATGGGGTTGATCGACATCAAGGAAGATCTTTCCAATGAAATGATACAATATAATCTTATAAAAAACGAATACAAGCCGGATATTTTTCAAACAGAAGGGCACGAAAGACCGCCGATTATAGAGATTCCGGCTTATCGAGAAAAATTTAAATAGTGTCAATCCATAAATGGTTTTTTTGCTTGCCCAGTTAAATCCGTATTTAATATTTAACCGAGGCCCTATCTTAGCGTTATGTTTAAAAAATTAATTCGCCAAAGTTCGGTGGCGAATAAATCCTCGGAATATTAAATATATGCCTGCCTGCCCCGTAGGTCC
>CAZDAB010000625.1:0-2282 GCA_964502855.1 uncultured Desulfobacteraceae bacterium
CGATTTGAATTGAGGGACGGCTGTAAAGGGGCCAGGGTGCGGATACCAGAACCACCTTGTTGAATAAAATTTTCTGTTTTAATTTCATTTGCATGAATCTAACCCGGATAAACCGAAACTAAACTTTTTTTGCCACAAAGGTACTAACACATAAATAATATCAAATAAATTCCAAATTACAAACTCCAAAGCCAATTGTTCAGCAATTCTCGGTGAAATGCATGAAGAACGCCGAGATGCATTTTTTTTGACAGGATTAGAGCAACATAGGTAGTTACAGACGCATATACCCCGTACCATTTGCCGAAGTTACGGGACAAGCTGTTGCTATCGCAAATTTAACGGGGCAGGCTCCGGCTAAACAAATGATGCTATCGCTTCGCGAAAACTATAAAAATGTTATTTTAAGTTGATGAATTTATCCCTTTTGAGATGAAACATGAGGAATCTTGGGGATTTCTTGACTACATTTACTTAATTGCCATTCGGTTTAGACGAAAGTATTTTTTCCAGAAACGTATTTCATCGCTATGCTGCGACATACTGATCCTTTGCTTCCTCCAATACCTGGTTTCTAAAATATTTACTGATAAACCCCGGTGTATGCATGTCAACCTTTCGACCCAAAATACCGCATAGTTCAAGCTCGATGCCCGCCAGGCGAATCATTCCAACCCGGGTCCCAGGCTCAAATTCTACCAGTACGTCTACGTCGCTGTCCGGCGTAAAATCGTCGCGCAGCGCCGAACCGAACAAGGCAAGACGTTTGATATAATGGCGCTGGCAGAATTCCGCAATTTTTTCCTTGGGCATGTCGATGTTTGGTTTTTTCATCGGATTTTTTCCATGCTATATCATTTCGGGAACCTTTGGCACACAGGTGACATATCGATTTAATCCCAGGAGTTACTGTATTCTTATTGCCGGTTCCCAATTGCTTGTAATTGCTCTCAAAGGGGTGTAAATCAAGACTGTTGTTTGCTAAGATTGCTATGGCTATTTGGTGTCAGGTGTCAGCATAAAGGTTTCAGGTTTCAGGTGTCAGGGGAAATCCAGCCTGAGGGAAAGATTCATCATTTACGCCATACACTGCCGTTTCTTCAGCTAACTGCCAGCGGCGTTCTCGCTCTGGGACTTTCCGTTCCAATGTTTTCTCTAATCCATTCAACATACGAATGCATTCTTTGTAACCACCCCGAATTTCTAAATACACCTTTTCCGTGATCTACCCTTCAATTTTGTTACGGATATGCCGATCATCATTTTTCTCGGCGAGTTGGGCAGGAGCGCTGTTTGAGGAGCGCCTAAAATTGGTCACCTCGTTTCCCCCTTAATCCTTAATCCTTAATCCTTAACCCTGAAACCTGAAACCTGAAACCTGACACCTGAAACCTGAAAAAAGCTTCGGAACCAGGGTTTGTCAATAGAAAGACATCAGCGTTTACCAACGGTCTTGAATTCCATCTGTTACCCGGCGATCATGATGTCGTGTGCTTTTGATCCGCAATTTAAAACAAGGTCAAGTGCGGACAGATTGGGAATAAAACTCCCCCAGAGTTGAGGATAAACCGGTGACGGTGGTTTAACATCCGTTAGCCGAATCCCCGCTTTTTTGAACCTGTCTGCATCAAGGTACTTTCTGGCAGCTCTCTGGGCCAGAAACTGCGATGCTCCCAATCTCCTGCACATCTCTATGAGAAGCTTATCTCCTTTTGCCTTTATTTCAAGTTCGGATAATAATATGATTTCTGTTTCAATCTGAAGATGTTTCATCAAATAACGGATGATTTTAAGATTAAAATCGATAAGTTTTTCAAATTTTGTTGAAAAAAGTTCCTCTAAAAAAGTTTGATGGTCCTTAACATAAGGAGCTTTTGCATAAGCATTTCTCAAGCTTTCCAAATGTTTTTTTGCCCATTGACCGTCGTGGCATATCCTGACCGTATTGATCTTTTGCAGACCCAAGCCTTTCTTTTTTACAGGCAATGTCATCCATAGGCTTCCCTGGTGGTTTTTAAATCTGTTTCGAGTGGTCCAGGTGGTTCCCCTGGGGAACTGAACGTCATCCAGAATTACAAAAACGTCAGAAAAATAAGTTTTGTAAAAAAAACCGGGATACGGAAAATAGTAAGGCTGATTTGCAGATACAATCATTTTTTCAGTTGACTTTTTTCAGTATTATGGCCCATATGATCAAAAATTCGACACTGTTTTTAAAAACACGAGGGGAATTTTAATGGATATTGAAGATATTTACAATCTAATTCCGGACTTTCAATGTA
>CAZDAB010000626.1:0-2279 GCA_964502855.1 uncultured Desulfobacteraceae bacterium
CCATTAAAAGTTTGTCACCAAGATCGTATATATCCCTTACTTTGCCCCTTTTTACCAAATTTAAATTTTTAAAATCGGTTTTAATTACTGCCTGAACCATGGGTCGTTGTTCTCCGGCATTTATCATTTAACAGTGATGAATTCGTAAAAAGTCGACCTTCATTCGTTCTCCCGGAACGCTTTGATATATTTTTTTAAAACCTCGAGAGTGGCTTCATCTCTTTCAATAAACTCAATACCGGCTTCAAATCTTTTATCTCCACCCCCAATAGAGTAAACAACCCTACCTTTGATATTAATCAAATCGTCTTCCAGGCCTATTGCCATGACCACAGTATGTTTCGGGTCGACTGAAACATGCGTTTCAAGAAGGATTCCGTCTTCACTTAAATTCAAAGTCCTACCCATTCCCTGCGCTAGAGCCTGATCAGTTTCATCAATACAACTATACGATATAAGATTAAGGGCTTTGATTCTTGAATGTTTTCTTCTCTCTTCTGTAGTCATGGTCTTCACCTGATAATTAAAACGTTTTGGAATTTTTACAACTTACTGTAAATAAATCAATTTATTGATACATGATCTTTTGCCTTACATACGGAATAATGGAATGATGTGAAATAGTGGAGTGTTGGTTTCTATAGGAATTTTATTATTTATGGATTTTTTTCAATTACACTGTCAAGAAAGATTTTATCAATAACCCATTTTTCCATTTTTTCCAAAACCCATTACTCCATCATTCCATTACTCCATCATTCCAATTGTGAGCGAGGTGAACTCATTTGGATTTTTCCGGTGTTTTACGGACTTTGTTTTTCCGAAACTCACAAGCCAACATGGATGTTACCAATATGCAGTTTGCAAGGTGTTCTATAAAATTTTTAAATGTAGACAAAAGCTGATTATATTCTTTTTCAAAAATGTCAGAGTCTATCTCACTTATCTTGAGATCTTTTGATCCGAAAACCGAAGCGGAATAGAATTCTTGTCCAATATCAAGAAACGGAATATGGCCAAAGAAATCACCCGGGTAAAGATTCGCCAGCGGCACATAACCATTTTCAGTATTTTGGACGATATGAGCTTCACCTTCTGTAATTGTGAATAAGCGTTCCACATTCTCACCCTGTGTCAACACAAGATCTTTGCCGTTGATAAAATCTTCTATTTTAATATTGTTTAAATGTATATCAACCGCCATATTGGTAACTTGTTTTAACCTTTTATCGAGACTGATTGCAAGGCTTCTGAATTGATTGGACATTCGCAAAAAAGCGACGGAAAGTCGTCGTGAATCGAGAACACCGAGCAGAACATCATTAACCGCTACGATCGCAGCACTGCGAACACTCTCCTGTAATAATAAAAATGAGGCGATACTTCCGATAAATGCTCCTTCACCAATTCTGAGCAGTTTCAAAGGACCCTGAGGGGTTTCTCTGATAATTTCTGCAGTCCCTCCAAGAATGACCCATAACCAGCCGCCATGTTTCCCCTCTCCCACAATTTTGTTGCCGCCATGAACCTCTTCTTCATCAACAACGTACGTGTAATCGACAAGCGGTCCTTTGATAATCGGCCGATTTGACTCTTTGTCCGAAGGATGTGATGATTTTTTTGTAAATGTTACCGGCCCCAACTGTTCAATCTGTCCATCATCCAGCATTCTTAAACAGTCAAGAATAATTTGCATCCGGCTCTTTTTGATAACATTCTTACCGGAAACTTTTTTTTCAATAAATTCAAATTCTCCATCAAGCCATCCAAAAAGTAAATTGATGGCATCAAGACCGGTCAATGATCCTACTGAAGCATTAACAGGGTTGCCGTTGAAAAAATAAATGGAACCCGAATCTTGAGCATACTTGCTGGTAATGCGCAAAACACCTGTACTGGCATTTGAGCCGAGGAGTTGCAAGATGTCCCCCAGACTCAAAAAATCAAGATTACCCGCAAGAACAAAATTGCCCATGTATTTTTTTATCCGGATTTAAATTGTTTTTTAAATGACAACAATGTTAACTTAAGGCATTCTTTTAAGGTTGCACCAACACCGTCACCGTCAATCGCACTGGCTGAAAAAGAAGGCACCTTGAGCTGCCTGTTTAAATCCCTTTCCATCTGATCTATAGACATCACAGGAATGCCCTGGTCTGCGAGGTCCCTTTTGTTGTGCTGCATAATAAGTGGAATTTTTAAAATGTTTATGCCGTATTCTTTTAAATTATGCTGCAGATCCTTTAATGACAGCAGGTTTTTCTCACGTCTGACCGCCA
>CAZDAB010000627.1:0-2279 GCA_964502855.1 uncultured Desulfobacteraceae bacterium
CAACATATGTACGATACTCTGCAGAATCGCGGATTCGCTTTTCGGCCAGAACCACACGCCGTTCACTGTCAATCTCAGGCGGTAAAAGAAGCGCACCTTCAGCATAATCTTTGATTACCGTCAGACCTTTCTGAAGATTTTTCCTGTCACCCAGCGGCAAAAGAATGTCATAAACGGTTTCATTAAACGCGGTATGAGCATTTGCATCGGCCCCAAACTCCATACCGATACTCTGGAAATATTTTACCAGTTCCCCGGGCTTAAAATTTGTTGAGCCGTTAAACAGCATGTGTTCTAAGAAATGGGCAAATCCCTGTTGATTGTCTGACTCGTGTAGTGACCCTGCCTGAACATTCAGGTGCATACTGACCCTGTCTTTGGGTCTGTGGTTTTCCATTAAAACATACCTGAAACCATTCGGCAGTTTTCCAAAGACAAGGACTGGATCCGGAAGAAGGTCACTTTTTTCATGAGGCCATTTGATAAAAAGGTCGATATTTTCATCAGCACTTTTTCTGCCGCCCCGGACAGTTTGATCAACCAAAACACATGAAAATAAAATAACTGTTACAGCCGCACACAATAAAAGTGTGGTAATAAAAGAACCGAAAAGCTTTTTAAACATGATTACACTCCTGGAGCGAGTCAATTTTTAATCGTAAGATGTTAGCCCGGATATTTCACGAGTGCGAGGCGCACCAACGGATGAATGGAGAAACATATGGTTAAAACTTAAAAAGCCTTCAGTATGTCCGGTTTTATTCATGAGGCATACTAAAGGCTTGTTTTTGGAACTTAAAAGTCAAAATCCCGTCGGTTCATTCCTCAAATCTTATTTTTTTTTAACATAAAGACCGCGTGACTTTGCTTCAATTTTACCTTTCTTTGTAAGTTTATAAAGCGCATTGCTGAGCTGTTTTGAATTAAATTCGGTTTTTTCTTTAAGCTGGGCGATGGTAATTCCTTTTTTGGTGTTTTTGATGGCATTTAATATGCTGTCAATAACCGTTGGCGTTTTGCCGGGAGCCTTTTTTGCAGCGACTTTCTTCTTCGGTGCAGTCTTTTTGGGAGCAGAACCTGCCTTCATTGCCTTAAATTTATCAACCTGCTTAGTGATCTTTTCAACTTGTTTGGAAAGGGAGTTAAGTGAACTGCTTATGGTCTTTAATTGATCTTTTAATTTCTTCATTTAAATTTCCTCCTTGATCACTATTTTTTTATCACAATTAATACTTTCTCATGATTTACTATACATCTTTTTTTTAAAAGTCAATAAAATATGTAAAACATATAAAAAGACCTTACAACGGTTGACAACGCGTTAACCTTATGAAAGATAAATTTGCTTGAACTGAGTTCGCTTTTTTACTCCGCCTGCCCCTTAGCTCCCCGTGAAAATACCGGGACAGGGCCGGCAGATCGTACCGGGGTGACACTTTTTTCTATTTTCCTTCTACAATAGGTGAGATAAAAAGACCATTTTTAAACATATTGCTTTATTCATCCCGATTATTACGGGATAAAATTACCAAACTGTTTATTTACATATTCTAAATGAAAAATAATCTTCGCATTTCCTATAAAAAAGCACTGAATCCTTCCCAGCTGGAAGCCGTCAATTTCAAAGAAGGGCCGCTTCTTGTTATCGCAGGAGCGGGAAGCGGAAAGACCAGAACATTAACCTACCGGGTTGCACGTTTGGTAGAAGAAGGCATATCGCCGGGCTCCATTCTTCTACTGACATTTACGCGCAAAGCATCCCAGGAAATGCTGAAGAGGGCCTCACAGTTGCTTGACAATCGGTGTGAAAGGGTTGCCGGTGGGACTTTTCATTCTTTTTCCCATGCGGTTCTGCGCAAATATGCTTCCAAAATAGGATTCAGCAGCGATTTTTCCATTATCGACCGTACGGATGCTGAACAGCTCATCAGTATGTTAAGAAAAGAAATGGGAGCATTTTCAAGGGACCGTTCCTTTCCCAGAAAACAGACCCTATACAATATTTTCAGCCGGGCTGTGAATAAAGTTCTATCAGTTGAAGATGTGGTTTTAAATGATTATCCGCATTTTTCTTCTCATATAGATGCTGTGGCGGCACTTTCCAATGCTTACCGAGAACAAAAAGTAAAGAATAATTTTTTTGATTATGACGACCTTCTAATATATTTAGAGATGCTTTTAAAAAATCACTCTGACGTTCGTGACAAAATCTGCTCAACATACCACTATGTAATGGTTGATGAATACCAGGATACCAATAAGATTCAGGCGGAAATCAT
>CAZDAB010000628.1:0-2276 GCA_964502855.1 uncultured Desulfobacteraceae bacterium
TTGACAACTAACATAATTTGAGGAAAACTCCAATTCCGTCTGAAGCATTACACGTTCTTTAATTATACTCCTCAAAGAGTAAGTATTAAGCGCCCATATAGATGCGTCTCCCGAAGAGCCCTCAATTGCAAAGAATGTAGCAATGCCGAAAGAATGTGTTGCATCCAACAGACGTGTAGGCCCGCCATAATGTTGAATAAGCGATAGCCATTCAAGGATATTATTTTCTGGAGGTATATTTGAAAGATAATGATGAGCTCGTCTCTTAAACTGATTTAATGCCCATTTTTCTCTATCTTGCATAAGATCACCGTAATCAAACAAGTTCGCGACCGTACCGTCTTTACATGCCTGATCAATTGACCTTTCAAGACTTGGTTTTAGTTCATAAGAAGAATTCTTAGTGCCCCGAAATATGAATATATCGTCAAGGCTTCTTCCTAAAGACCATGCGTCTTCCCATGATGTTATTGTAAAAGTCTTGAACATTGTCTCTCCTTTGAATTATCAAGAAAGCAATATCCAATAATAACAAGTTATTATATGGTTCTGTTTATCATGTAAATCGTAATGATATACAGAAAAGTTGTCAAATGTGATGTCTTCAAATTTCAGATACCTTGATAAACACAATTTTTGCCTGAGTTGTGATACTATGTTTTATTTTCTATTACTTCTCCCGCTTATATCTTTCAATTTCTTTACCGTCCGCAGATGTAAAGGTCAGCACACCCCCTTGTAAAGAAAATGTTCCGTTAACAATCTCAGAAGGAGAACCCTGTCGAAAAATCTCAAACCTTACATTTCCAGGTTCAATCAGAGTATATTTTCCACTTACAGCCATTCTCTGATTATCAATAGCTTTGAATGTGCCATCTTTCCAAAATTCTAACGTAGCGGTCTTTCCAATTTCTTTCCAATTTCCGACTATATATGGTGTGTTTGCACAAGCTAAAATAAAGGTAAGTGTGAGGATAACAAATGCGGAGCAAAGTTTAAATTCGTCTTTTTTCATATTTCCAAACATTCTTATATCTAATTCGTATCGATTCAAAAACAAAACCCCACCTCGCTATATGAGAAGTGGGGTCTTTTTTACCGCCATATGCTCTCCCTTGTTTAGGATTGAAAGCAACTAGTTTAAATCATAAGTTTTTTCTCACATTCAGGCAGAACTGTCAAGAACATTACGAATATAACACATTTCAAGAAAATATCTATTATCCCTCCGCCTCTTTTTCAAGCTCATCCAGTCTGTCAGGCTCCGAAACAGCAATGTCCACAAGGCACTTGGGGATGGAACTCTGATCGCACATAACTCTGATTTCTTTCTCCTGATCGCTAAATTCCATGATTTCGCGAATGGACTCGATGTATTCGAGCATCTCATCCGGCGGAATTTCTTCCAATTTAGGTCCTGCAGCCTCTTCCTTTTTCCGTGCAGCCGCCTCTGCAGCCGCCTCTTCTTCTAACCTTTGTTTTTCCTTTAATTCCGCTTCCATTGCCTGTTTGACATCATTGATCGCGTCCTGGTCAACTTTTGCCATCTCGATTATCGATTTTTCGGAAACGTTGTTCGTAAGAAGGTGCTTCACCTTTTCTTCGTTGGACTTGCCCTCTACTGCCTCAAGCAGCTTGGCTATTCTTTTCCTCTCTGCACGTTCCTTTTCCATATCGGTGTTCACCTGTTTCAACTTCTCCCCGGTAATGTCCAACGCGTTAGTAATCACTTCAGGAGCTACTTTTTCCTCAATGAGTAATCGGATACCTTCATCATCGGGCATGCCTTTTGCCTTGGTAATGAGCAGATCAAGTTTTGTCTTCTCGACAATCCGTATCACATCTGGTCTACGCTCGGCTAATTTGAGTTCTGGCCATGTTTTTCCGAGGTCGTCAAGGAGCTTATTCACTGCAGAATAAAGGTCAGCCACGTCCTCCAGTGTAAGTGCGGCGATCGCAGTGTTGAAATCCTCCATAAGGGGCCTTCCTACCTTGCGTGCGTCATCCATTGCGTATCTCAATTGACGAATATTGCCCCCATGACGCGAAACATTATAACCTGCGTTGTCAAGTTCACCCGCAATCCGTTGAATCGATGCTTCAAAGTTTTCCTCTGATAGGTCCTGCGAATCGAGCTTAAGGATATTTTTCTCGATTAACAACCAGAGAGGCTTTTTTTCTGTTGCGTCGTTTGTCGTCATTTTCAATCTCCTTTTTAATGTTTTATATCGAAAATAAATGCACCGGTCGAATCCCTCCGAAACAGTGTCTTTGAC
>CAZDAB010000629.1:0-2274 GCA_964502855.1 uncultured Desulfobacteraceae bacterium
CACATCCTCCTTTTTGGTTGGCAATCGAAATAATCCTCATCATTCCCTCCTTTTTTCCAAAATGTCATTTAAGCTAAGCGATCAAAAAATGCTTTACATCATGACACCGGCATCATCCTTCAATTTTTATAGCTTGGACCATCTTGAAGGAAACCCTTAGATGTGCTTCCGAAGGAAATATTTCAAATGAGATTTCCGGTGGTGCGTCAACTCTCCAAAATACGAAAAAAAGCACTTGATTGTTAAAAAACCGAAAATGAACCGGTTCGCCGCGCACTTATTCACGAATTCACATAACCATTATCCTGCTCGCGCTATCACCGTGGTGGTTTCTTCCCTCATGACAGGCTTTACTTTGCCAGTGAATCAAAAAAGCCTCCGAAGGGATATTGAATCCCCGGGAGGCTTTATATGGAAATTTAAGAACCATTTTCATCATAATATTACCGTAAAAAATTAAACATATGAAAAAGATCTTAATTTACTATCCGATATTATAAAATATATTGTGTGTCAAGTAAAAAATAATACAATATATGGTGGTTAAAAGGTATGTTTTTATTGGGAAGATGAAAAAGGTAATTGCGAGCCGATGATGAGTTTAAAGTTAAAAATCAGGGGAAAAACAGACCATAGGGTATAGAAAGATAGGTTTGATAAGGTCTTTGGAATGATATCGATACATTCTTCGGAAACACAACATATTTGCAATAGCATCAATAGCGTCTGAATGGATATTTAAAGATAGAACTACCGGTATCAATAGACATCCACTTTCTCAGCCTTCCTGCCTTTAATCAGAAAACAGTTTTTCTTGTCGCACTTAAGGCCGTTGACGCAATATTCACCTTTACGACACGGGCAGGTTTTACTGATTTCAAGCCACTTCATAGCCATACACCTCTTTACATCCCTATCCATATCGATCCTACAACGTTAGCATTATTGCTTATGATTCTTTGTATGCAAAAATCGTGCAAATTTAGCAAAATAAGTATTATTTTATTAAATCTCAAATAGTTATCTAATTAATTTGGGTTGCCAGGATTATCACTACAACAAAAAATAAAGTAAATTATGAAGTAAATTACATAAAAATTGTGAATTATCTTAAATAGTGCCCGAACGAAAACCAGGATTTTTCGTTAAGATCAAGGAAGGCGAAAATTTTAACCACAGGAATACGGGTAGTATTTCGAGGATTAAAATTTGAGTCTGACGCAGATATTGACGGAAAAGACAGTTTTCGTTCAGGCACTAAATAGGCAGGCGTTAAGGGCACTAATGAGCTGTATCATATGATGTATGTCGTATGTGAATTTTATTTACATAATAGGGCTTTATACCGCAACATGTTACCCATGCTCCTTAATATAATAGAGCGTGGCGCCGACCGGTGAGAAGGAGAGAAAAAACATGCTCACGATTGGAATCAGGAACAAGAGGCCAAACCCCAGGTGAAGCGGCAGATTTTTATAGAAGAGCTTGAAACGGGTCTTAAAAGGATAAAGTCTCCTGGCTGGAACGAGATCCGTATTATCCCAGGCGAGAAAAATTGTGGCAATTAACGAGGAAAAAATTGTTAAAAACGGACCTAACGGTGTTAGCCAGCCAAGCACCATGATAAAGAGACTCAAAAGAACCGGCACTATAGTTCGGGGGATTTCCTGTTTGACTAAGAAAAAAAACCGGCTAAAGAAAGGCATTTTTTGCGGATCCTTTTCCTGCCCGGATACCAGGCGCTCGGTAATTCGAGACATGGTGTCCATAATGATCACACAAAAAAGGATCTGAGAAATAAGATAGGAAAAAACCGATGACAGCACCAGGAGAGAAAGAGAAAGTGCCCAGGAAAGAAGGTGCCATAGCCATAAAAGCCACCGGCTTTCCGGTTTTATCCAGACAAGGTTTAATATCTCCTGATGATATATAAGGATCAGGCTTGCCAAAATGATGGTGATGATGATAACTGCAGCAAGTCTGATAAGACCCAGCAGCAGGAGTTTCGGCGTTTTGATCCCCAGCCAAAATCCCCGTATATTATAAGTCATTCCATCGAATACTTTCATGTTGTTACAAGCCTTTTTCCTTATTTATGCTTTCAATTCAGAAACTCTACAAATTCGGTACCCATTTTTGCAAGTTCAACATATTGCTTTCTGCAATGATTTTTTTTGCGTCTATGATTTTTATACCTCAGACAGGTTATTACCCTAACTACAATGCCGTTGAATTAAGGTTTTGATAAAAATTATCTCTTGTATTTTTGAGTAG
>CAZDAB010000630.1:0-2267 GCA_964502855.1 uncultured Desulfobacteraceae bacterium
CGCTGTGGATGGCCCCGGTCCAGACGGTTATTCTTCCCATAAATGATGACCTTGTGCCCTATTCAAATGATATAAAAATAAAACTTGAAAAAGCCGGAGTGCGGACAGGAGTGGACCGCAGAACCGAAAGCCTGAACAAAAAAGTGCGAGATGCCCAGCTCAATAAAATTCCGCTTATCCTGACCGTCGGTAACCAGGAAAAGGAATCCGGGAGCCTTTCCGTAAGGACCCTGGACGGCAACGTCAGGTACGGGGTCACCCATGAAGAATTTTTAACCCGGGTTCTCTCTCACATCAAAAAGAGAAAACTGGATCTTGAGATTTTTAAAGCGTAATTTCTTGTGACCTGAATTCCGCATTAACTTTTTTTTTCTCGCCACCAAGGCACCAAGACACTAAGAAAGAATAACAAAATAAAATCCTTCGTGTCTGGTGCCTTGGTGGCAAATATTTCTTGGTTCCGGCTTGTCCGGGTTTGGTATGAAAAAAAACGCCGGTGTTACAACCCATAAAATCAAATGGTGCGATCTGCGCTGTGAGTATGCGGATTTTGCGAAGGTTGACGCTTTGGATGGAAGTTGCCGAACGTTTATGTCACTCTGGTGTGATAAACTTAAAAAACATGTAACCAAAAACGCACCCTGTGAAATCTTGTTCGGTAAAAAACGACCCACAACCGGTTTTTAGAATAGGGTTTAGGGGTTCTGGGTCCTGAAGCTTAAGCGCTAAGTTATTTTTTGCGCCGGAAGGACTGAAAAAGATGAACATCGAACATCGAACGTCCAACATCGAATGTTGAATGAAGGACAAGAGCAAGAATTTTACTTGATTTTAGAGTAACTTGAGGAGCGAAGCGACATCATTATTCGATGTTCAACGTTGGGCGTTCGATGTTCGATGTTCAGTCTGTTCGATTCTGGACGTTCATCTTTTAATATGTCCGGCGTTCATTTTTAAAAAGAAATTAGCTCTTATGGGGTCAGGATTCAAGGTTCAGAGGTTCAGAAAATAATAGTTAATAAACAACGGTTAATAATTAATAATTAACAATTGATTATTGATTATTAGATCAGGGTTTTGGAATATCCAGAGAAAATCGGATTTCTAATCCCTGTGAACTATAAAAAATAATAAAAATTTGAAAAAATTACACATTTTTTTTTATTACTGGTTTACGATTATCATTTATTGTCTTTTTATTTTCATTCAGTCTTCATATCCCTCCATTAAAAGTGCCCCTGAATTGCCTTACTTTGACAAGGTGCTCCATTTTGTCGGCTACGCACTTCTCGGCGCTCTTTTTTTAAGGGCATTTAAAACATCGCGAATAAAACATAATGTAAAACTCATGGTAATACTCAGCGTTCTTTTATCGTCTCTTTACGGAATCAGTGATGAAATTCACCAGTATTTTGTTCCATACAGAGATGCTGAGCTTATGGATGTCCTGGCGGACACGCTTGGCGGTCTCATGGGGGTTTATCTCTATCAGTCACTTGCCGGGAAGATTTCCGCCGGGTAAACTCTAACGTTGCAAAAGTCGGAGGGCTTCAGAGCCAAGGCGCCAAGGATAAGTCGTAGTCGTCTACTGCGAGCCCTTGATAACGAAGAAGATGGGGTGTCATCGGCTTTCCCAGCGGGTAAACAAACTGGGATTTTTTAATATATTTATATCTCATTTATAAAAGAGTTATGAAAATGCATCCAGATCTACTAAACTCCATAATAAATCAAACGCATAAAATATTTTTCCCGTTTTGTTTACGCTAAATTAGGGTACAATAGTCTTCGGCGGCTCACTGAAAACCGATCTTTTTAGCATCCTTACTTAAAATAACAACCGGGGGATGTTCTAATGACAAAAAAACCAATCTGTAAAAAAATAACACCCGGGGCTAACCAAAAAGATACAATAAATAAACAACGTAAAGAGCGGCAGGCGGTATTGCATGAGAGAGGCTTGCAACTGGAAGCAATAGTGGAAGCTTTTGATGGGTTGATATATTTATGTTCCCAAGACTACCGAGTTGAATTTATGAATGAACATTATATCAAACAGCTCGGTTATGACGCTGCCGGGCAAGTATGTTATAAATCTCTACAAAATCGTGATTCTATCTGCCCCTGGTGTCTTAACGACCGGATATTTAAAGGTGAAACCGTTCGGTGTGAAGTCCTAACCCCAAAGGATAACTGGTATTATGTGGTCAGCACGCCAATATACCATTCAGATGGATCTATTTCCAAGCTGGCTATGATTATGGATA
>CAZDAB010000631.1:0-2260 GCA_964502855.1 uncultured Desulfobacteraceae bacterium
AACAAAATCTAAAAATTCACATTAGGTCACTCTTTTGTTAATCCAGAAAACTACACTTGGCCACTTGCCAAAAGCTGGCGATTCAGACGGGCGAAGGCGTTGCGGGCAGGCGGAAAGGGAATAAACAAAAAAATATCTTTACCCTGTTAAATTCAATCAAGATTGACTATTTAACTGGGGCTGAATATCCTGCTTGCCTCGCCTGCCCCGCCTGCCCCGTAGCTCCCTGAGATGGTACTGGGGTAGATCCGGAAGATGGTACCGGGGTAGGTCCGGAAGATCCTACTGGAGCCCCATGCCCTATGCTTTTAACCCGTAACGCGCAACCCGCAACCTGTAACCCTGATCCCTAATAACTGATAACCAATAACCTATTTTTTTCGCCCTGTGCTTTTAACCCGTAACGCGCAAATCGCAACCCGTAACCTTTACCCCGTTAAATTCTTCACAGAAGACAAGCGGAGCATATTTAACCGGGGCGCAACCCGCAACCTTTACCCTGCCCTGTGGAATCCTTCGGAAATTCCTCTGGGGTTAAATGTTTCGCAGAAAAGGAGCTAAGTTTACCCAGTTAAACCTGTTTTATTTGTTTAACCAGGGCGTAACCTTTATCTTTTATAACCAATAACTTTTAACCTTTAACTTTCCGATTTCTGTCTTCTGTCATCTGTCATCTGATCTCTGTCATCTGTCTTCTGTCATCTGATTTCTGTCTTCTGTCTTCTGTCATCTGTCAAGACCTACCAACCTATAAACAAATGGATGTCCTGAAAATCATTTTCCTTTTCACCATTCATAAATTGACATAATTTGTTTTCTCGTATATCTTTTAAGATATCAAACAACTTTACTTATTAATACCCATTTTTCTAAAAGAAATACGGAGGGAACCAATGGGAATATCTATTAATTTGCCTGAATTGAATATAAAGGAAGAAGAATTGAAACTATTGCTTGCAATAAAACTTTTTGAAGATGGTGCAGTTTCTCTGGGAAAGGCCGCTGAAACAGCTGGTTATTCTGAAAAGGCTTTTGTAGAAGTTCTTATCCGTCGGGGTGTGCCACCCATAAAATATTCAAAACTTGACCTTGATAAAGAGGCCAGAAATGCCTGAGACCGCTATTGTAGACACTTCTGTTCTCATCGCATTAGAGAAAATCAATCTTTTGGATATCCTTTGCAAAATTTATGAGGAAATTATCCTGCCGGAAGCTGTTATCAATGAGTTTGGAACTCCTATCATGGATTGTTACTCGACCAAAAAAGTGAAAAGTCCGCTGGTGAGACTTCTTGTTAGCGATTTGAATTTAGGTAAAGGAGAGTCTGAGGTCATAGCATTAGCAAGAGAAATGGGGATGAGGATTATAATAGATGATCTAAAGGCTCGCAAGGTTGCTGAAACACTGGAATTAAATGTCACGGGTACCATTGGCTTATTGCTCAAGGCCGAGAATATGGCATTAATTGAGAGTGCCTATGATAAGGTAAAAGAACTCAGAGATAAGGGATTCTATATTTCAGATCAATTATTAGATGAAATATCCGGATTTAAGATATCACGTTAAGTCATTAATAATAAATATCCGGTTGAATTTGATGAAGAAACACTAGAGTTCTTAGATGCAGCAAATACTTTTAATATCTCGACCCGATATCCGGATGAAAAACTGAGATTTTACAAGATGTGCACCCATGAATTCACTACGGAAAATTTCCAACGAATAAAGGAAATTTATCAATGTCTTCTGAAAAAGATATAGCCATTAATAAAGCAAAAGCATTTATAGAACTGTTAAAAACAAATGGCATCGATATTTATGAGGCATATGTGTTTGGTTCTGCGATTAAAGATATGGCAGATGAATACAGCGATATCGATATAGCCGTTGTTTCAAAAGATTTCTCCGGCATGCCTTATTATGACGTTAAGAAGGTAAGTAAGTATCGAAGAGCGATTGATTTGCGATTGGAAATTCATCCGTTTTCCTTGAAAGACATTAATGTTGATCCCCCACTTTTTTTTATGAAAATAAAGAATAAAGGGGTTCGGATCCATTAACTGCCTAATGCTCTCCGCCCTGCCCTATGCTCCATGCCCTATGCACCATTAGCTATGACCTCTACCTTTAACCCCTGACAACCAATAACTGATAACTTTTAACTGATAACTGATAACCGATAACATTTCAACCCCTGAACATACTAAAATCCACCGCCTAATTTCTAATCAAGCCATTTTCCGCCTGTCAGAAAATTTTT
>CAZDAB010000632.1:0-2253 GCA_964502855.1 uncultured Desulfobacteraceae bacterium
AAACGGTAACCCAAAAAGGTTTCATTCTTTTGAATGACATGGCGAGCGTCAATTTTATGGTGATCAGTATTAGACTATAGTCATCGAATGGTATTGAAATGACAGGAAATCTCTTATTAGTCAATAATAATATTTGAATGAAAATTTCGTGTCAATCAAGAGATTTTCTTTAATAAATTTATTGGGATTTTCACTCCATTAGGCAAGCATACCAATTTCAGGGTAAAGCATATTTTGCACCTGAACGAAGGAACTTGTTGTTGATAAAATAAAATAGAAATGTTATTTAAATTTTAAAGTTTTTAAGGCGTTACTGTCCATCCAGAAATGGCAGATTTTGGTTTCCGGCAAGGCCCGAGCGAGTTTTCAACCGCAGGCATAGCGCGCTATTTCGAGGATTGAAAACGAGCGAGAACGCCGCTGGGGGCCGAAAGATGCCGTTTATGGATGGATACGAGTTACTGCTTTACGATCCAATAAGCTATCATGGAACTTTTCAATAAGCTATAGTGTATGAATTGATGAGAGTGATCTTCTATAACTTATTAAAAAATAATGATAATTTCTTTCTGAGCCGACAACCTATGGTATAAAAACAGAGGAAGATACACATGCCGGATATTCTGGCCGTAAAATCAAAAATTATCAATTTTATTGAAAACGACATCTGGAGAATTCGATCGAAAAACACCTCCCGCTCAAAATCTTTTTTCATCAGGCAACTTAGGATTCTCATTTTAGCCGTTCGCGGATTTTTTGAAGATAACTGTCTCTTGCGCGCGTCGGCACTTACCTTTTATTCCCTGCTCTCCATTGTTCCCGTCGTAGCCATGGCTTTCGGAATTGCCAAAGGATTTGGCTTTCAAAAATTGCTTGAGCAACAGCTTTTTGAAAAATTCCCCGGTCAGGAAGAAATTATGATAGAAATTATTCGTTATGCACAGTCACTCTTAGAAAATACAAAAGGAGGAATGATCGCAGGTATCGGTCTGATTTTTCTTTTCTGGTCTGTTATCAAATTATTAGGAAATATCGAACGCTCATTAAATGCCATATGGAAGATAAGCAAACTCCGAACATTTGGGAGAAAGTTCGGTGACTATCTTTCCATTATAATTATCTCTCCTTTGTTGGTTATTCTTTCCAGCAGCGTTACGGTGTTCATAGCGACCCAGATTACACACATAACCGAAAAAATTTCCCTGCTGGGGATTTTTAACCCCGTTATATTTTTTATATTGAAATTATTGCCGTATTGTCTGGTTTGGATATTATTCATATTTACATATATTGTCATGCCCAACACTAAAGTTAATTTTCGTTCCGGATTTATTGCCGGCGTGATCGCCGGAACGATTTTTCAGGTTGTCCAATGGGCATATATTTTCTTTCAGGTGGGAGTAGCGAGATATAACGCAATATACGGAAGCTTTGCCGCACTTCCTTTATTTATGATATGGTTGCAGCTGAGTTGGCTAATTGTCCTTTTTGGGGGAGAAATCTCTTTTGCACATCAATCTGTTAATAATTATGAATTTGAACCTGATTGTCGTAACATAAGTCAGATGTTCAAAAAATTAATCTCTCTGCAGATAGCCCATTTAGTAATAAAAGCTTTTTACAGAGGGGAAAAACCCCTAACAGCATCAATAATTACACAGGCCTTGGAAATCCCGATTCGTCTGGTACAGCAAATACTCGATGAATTGGTAGAAGGGGGAATTTTTTCCTATGCTGAAACCAAAGAAAACAACGAGCTATTCTATCAACCGGCCCGTGATATAAATGGTATTACTATAACATCAATTATTGAAGCTTTGGAACAGATAGGAGGTAATAACATTCCGGTTGCACAGACTCCCGAATTAAAGATGTTATCGGAAACGCTCCAATCTTTCAGCGATGTAATCGAAAAATCACCGTCTAACCGGCTGTTAAAAGATATTTAATTTCTTAATTGTAAATTTCGTGCTTTTTGTGGTAATTTTTTTATGCCACAAAGGCACAAAGACACGAAGGATTTTATTTTGTTATTTTTTCTTAGTGTCTTTGTGCCTTTGTGGCAAGAATTTCTTGGTCTCAGCTCGTCCGGGTTGGGGTACTATTCAAACTCTTCCGAAAGCAGGATCGCTTCAGCCACAAGGCGCAGGGATTTTCGTGAGTCCATACTCTTTTTTTGGATCCATCGAAATGCATCATTCCCATTCATTTTGCGCCGGCGCATGAGAACCTCTTTGGCACGCTCTACAAGCT
>CAZDAB010000633.1:0-2248 GCA_964502855.1 uncultured Desulfobacteraceae bacterium
TGTGGTTGTAAAGTTCTTTTTGGACTCAAGGAGAGCGAAAAGACATTGCGCCCGTGAAGAGAAAGGGATACGCGCTTTAAAGGAGGCGGGTATAAAGACACAACCTTTGCTGTTTAAAGGCCTGCTTAAACCGGGATGTGAACCGGTTTTAGTTTTCCGAATGATCAATAGGGCAACTAATTTTGCAGATGTATGGAAACAGGAAACAAGTGATAATACGCATGCCCAACTCCTGAGGCAGATAGTTTTAATAATCGCAGATCAACATGAAGCCGGACTTACACATGATGATTTGCATATGGGGAATTTCATTCTGGCTGGCAATGACATTTATACAATCGATGGGGGTGCCGTTAATGTTCACAATAGAGGTAAGCCTCTTTCAGAAACAAAAAGTTTGGAAAACATAGGATTGTTTTTTGCCAAGATCTATCCTCGATTTGACCGTTTGATTCAGGACGCTTTTAATATGTATTTAGAGAAAAGAACATGGCCGAAAAATAGTATACTACGCGATTGGTTGACAAAAGAAATGCATCACCAGTACAAAAAAAATAAAAAAAAATATCTTAAAAAAATCTATAGAGAATGTTCTGCCTTTAGTTGCCAAAAATCCTGGAATCGCTTTTTGGTTTATGACCGGAACTGCAATACGGAAAAAATGGGCCGCTTTCTGGCCGACCCGGATGCTTTGATCGATATGGACAGATTGCTTAAAAACGGCAATACTGCCACTGTGGCCCTGGTTGAAGTGGATGGTCAACGTTTGGTTGTTAAGCGTTATAATATCAAGAATGCCTGGCATGCCCTTCGGCGATGTCCGCGTCCCAGTCGAGCCTGGAATTCATGGCGTAATGCTCACAGGTTGGCAATATTGGGGATTCCCACGCCTAAACCGATCGCACTTTTGGAAAAACGATGGGGCTTTTTTCGATCCAAAGCTTATTTTATAACGGAGTATGTGGATGGCATCAACGTTTATCATTTATTCCACTCTGACAAGGGAAAAGAGGTAGATCGGGAAGATCTGGTTGAACAGTTCGGAAAACTGTTCCAACAACTGGCCGCTGCATCCATTAGTCATGGAGATTTCAAGGCCACCAATTTTATAGTAACAGATAATAAACTATTTATAACAGATCTGGATGCTATGCGTGAACATCAATTTAAATATCGGTTCCGTAATGCATTCAGTCGGGACCTTAAACGCTTTATGCAAAACTGGGCAGACCTGTCAGAAGTGGACAACATATTTCGTGAGCAAATTAAAAACATAAAACTATAGTAAAAAGAAGAAAAGATTGCGCCTAACGTCTTATAATTTCTACAACTCAATGAATATATAGTATATTTTTTGAGGCTTGAACGCTTGCCTCGAACATGGAATAATGGAAGGGTGGAATACTGGAAGGTTGGTTTTTAAAAGGATATTATCCATTTTTGATTTTATCTTCAACACATATTTTACCATTAACCCAACATTGCATTATCCCAGTACCCATTGTTCCATTATTCCATCATTCCACCATTCCAATTGGGGCGAAGCCCCTAACTTGATGCAATAATTTTGAGGATACAGATGGAATTGTTGAAATAAATGGCAAGGAATCAAAAAATTGACAGACTAACCGACAGCTATTTCAATCCTTCTAAGGAATTATTTGTTAGGTTAAATGACGGGAGTGGTCTGGTACATAAAGAGTACAAGCGGTTTCTAGAGCAGCAGGGGTTGGGAAGCTTGGATGCTGTATTCAGATATGAACAAGGGGAAAATTTACATAAACCCGGACTGGGACATCGCGAAAGATTCCGGATTACATTGAAGAGATCAGGAGATCAAAATGTTGTTATCTATCTGAAACGGTTTGGATATCCGGGGATAAAGCAATTGGTGAAGCGGTGGATTATCCGGCGAAGTCGATATGGAGCGGGAAGTTATGACTTTCTTGGTGCACAGAGGCTGGCTGAAAAGGGTGTAGCCGTGCCCCGGCCGATAGCGTATGGGCAAAGTTGCAATTGGCTGGGGGAAAAGCGCAGTTTTGCAATAATAGAAGAGCTTCCCGGTTCCGATTCGTTGGAACGGCTTTTGCCAAACTGGAACCAAAGAAAAAAGGAGTATGCCTTATTGCGGGATAAAAAAGAATTGATAAGACAAACCGCACATCTGGTTCGACAACTTCACCAATCAGGCTTCAACCATCGCGATTTGTATCTGTCTCATATATTTCTTAGCAGGGACGGAAACGGA
>CAZDAB010000634.1:0-2246 GCA_964502855.1 uncultured Desulfobacteraceae bacterium
CCGGTTTTGTTGCCAAAGAAATCGTTGTAAGTACCATGGGAATACTTTATGCTGCGGATGAAACAGACGATTCGGCAGCACTTAAAAACGCACTGTTATCTTCCGGCATGACACCTCTGGGAGCGCTTGCAATGATGGTTTTTGTACTTTTATATATGCCGTGTCTGGCAACCGTAGCGGCCATCAGACGTGAAACCGGTTCCTTTAAATGGATGATTTTTAGTATTGTTTATAGTACATCCCTTGCGTGGATTGTTTCTTTCTGTATCTATCATGGAGGGACCATTCTGCTGGCTTAAGGTGTCAGGTGTCAGGTGTCAGGAGTGATGAACAGAGGCGCTGGCACCTGAAACCTGACACCAGGCATACGGGAAGGAATAAATATGGGATATTTTTTAAAACCATATTATGGGCAATTTTAATCATCGCAGCAGGAAGCTATAATATATGCCACTTTTCAAACCAGCTTATATTGAAACTTCTAAAAAGGGATTGCTTTCGGAAAAAATTGAGAAAGCGCATGAAATTTTGGAATCCTGCACCCTCTGCCCCCGAAAATGCAAGGTAAATCGCCTATCCGGTGAAACCGGCATATGCAAAACCGGTGAAAAAGCATATGTTTCAAGCTTTAATTCTCACTTTGGAGAAGAGGATCCTCTGGTGGGCACCCATGGATCCGGCACCATTTTTTTTACCCACTGCAATCTGTTGTGCATCTTCTGCCAGAATTACGATATAAGCCACCTGGGTCATGGTGAACAGATATCCAATGAAAAGATTGCCGATATAATGATCCATTTACAAAATGCAGGATGCCACAACATTAATTTCGTTACCCCATCCCATGTCGTGCCTCAGATCCTTTCCGCCGTTGAAATAGCAGTCGATAACGGTCTTTCAGTCCCCCTGGTTTATAACACGGGCGGTTATGACCGTGTTGAAACCCTGAAACTGCTTGAAGGTGTATTTGATATCTATATGCCCGATTTCAAATTCTGGGATCCTGAAATTTCAAAGACCGTTTGCGACGCCGAAGATTACCCGGAGGTGGCCCGAAAGGCGCTTATTGAGATGCATCGCCAGGTCGGTGATCTTATTACTGATGAATCGGGTATTGCCAGGCGGGGGCTTTTGGTACGGCACCTTGTTTTACCCCATGGACTTGCAGGAACACGCGAAATAATGAGATTTATTGCAAATAAAATTTCATCCAACACTTATGTAAATATAATGCCCCAGTATAGGCCCTGCGGCAGAGCCGCAGAGATAAAGGAACTTTCTGATTACCTTTCACAAAAGGATTATAAAACGGCCTTGCAGGCGGCAACGGAAGAAGGGGTTGAACGACTCGACAGCCGAAAACGCAGGTTTATCTTTCTGTAACCTGTATCTCCCTGATCTCTAATGAAGAATTCCATTGACTTTTTGTTCAATGATAGTTCAATTGTTGAATCTAAAAAGATAGTCCTGAAGAAATCTGCAAAGGTGCAATCTTTAAAAATGAAACACTGTGCATTGATGATAATAATTCTGCTCTTGTTATTCAGCAGCGCGGCTTCGGCTGAACGATTGGCCGTTGCGGTTTCAGTGGCCAATGTACGTTCCGGACCCGGAAAAAATTACGACATCTTATGGGAAATCGAAAAATACCATCCCCTGAATGTTTTTAAAAAATCCGGTCAATGGTATCATTTTCGAGATTTTGAGGGAGATGAGGGGTGGATTTATAAACCGCTTGTCCATAATATTCCATCGATTATTACAAAAAAAGAATGCAATATTCGATCCGGTCCGGGTACCGGTTTTGCGATAGAATTCACGGTTGAAAAGGGAATTCCGTTTAAGGTTATAAAACGCGAAGGAAGCTGGATTTACATTGAGCATGCTGACGGAGACAAGGGTTGGATTTTTAATTCGATGGTCTGGTAAGACCTCCGGTTATTGACGATTCAGAAAAGACTAATAAAATTAGTGGCTTCGACCTAACTGGAATAATGTCCCCGGTGAAATAGAAAAAAAAGTTTCACCCCGGTAAGATCTGCCGGACTTACGGGGCAGCCTGGATAAAAATGGTGGAATAATGTTTCCCGGTGAGAAATTCAAGCACAGGAAGCTCGTTGTGGGAGTTGGATCGGCTCTTGTGGATATACTTGCCCGTGAAAACGATGAATTTTTGCAGAAAACCGGTGCAATAAAGGGCGGGATGAAATATGTTGACAAAGAGTTCATAGAGCTGACAATGTCAC
>CAZDAB010000635.1:0-2245 GCA_964502855.1 uncultured Desulfobacteraceae bacterium
TCTCTGGATAAGAAACTCAGGCCGATTGTCAGGATGATAACCGAATCCAAGAATACCAAGCCCTCTCTCACTGAAATAATTGGGGGAATAGGGTATATCTTCGGACTTATGGGAGTCGCACTATATTTTATAAGCAGAAGCAAAAAACGATAGTTTCTTAACCGTGAATTTTGTGCTTTTTATGGCAAAACATTTTCGCCACTAAGACACTAAGTCACCAAATTGATTTTAAATAAAATGGCTTTCCTTTGTGTCTTCGTGCCTTTGTGGCAATTTTTTCCGGCTTGTCCGGGTTGAAGTTTAGAAATTTAAGATGATTGAAGAACCATTTTCTACGGGCAACTCCATTATTCATGGCCTGGATCCAAGGGTTAAAATTATCGTAGTTGCACTTTTTTCTGTGATAGTTGCCGTATCCAGCAGATTTTTAGCATTGCTTCCCGCATTGGGCATATCGCTATTTCTTGTGGCCATGGCCAAACTTCCAATAAAAAAAGTCTTCTACAGATTGTTATTGGTCAATGGATTCATCCTCTTCCTCTGGTTTGTTCTTCCGTTTACATACAACGGTGAAGAATTATTTACCATAGGACCGTTTATCGCAACCAAAGAAGGGTTATTGCTTGCGGGTCAAATTACGGTCAAGAGCAATGCGATCCTTTTGTCCATGATTGCTCTTTTGTCCACAACCCCGATTGTTTCACTGGGCCACGCCATGGGGCAACTCCATTTCCCGGATAAAATAACACACCTTTTTTTGTTTACTTTCCGCTATATCCATGTCATTCATAAGGAGTATCGCAGGCTGACAAACGCGATGAGGATACGTGGTTTTGTCCCTCGAACAAATATGCACACCTACAAGAGTTATGCCTATCTTGTGGGAATGCTTCTGGTCAGAAGTTATGACCGGGCGGAAAGAATCCACAAGGCCATGCTTTGCAGAGGATTTAACAAAAGATATCATTCATTAACACAATTTTCCCTCAAAATGGAAGATATCTTTTGTCTGTCACTGATGCTGGCTGTAATTTCAGGATTGGCGGTTTTGCAATGGGTAGTAACAACCTGATCATTAATTTAAGAGGGTTATCCTTTTCATATTCAGCGGATAAACCCGTAATTAATAACCTGAGTTTTCATCTTCATCGAGGTGACCGGATCGGTCTTGTGGGGCCAAACGGTAGCGGCAAGACCACGCTTTTTCATATTATCCTGGGTCTATTAAAACCCTATTCAGGCACCGTCGAACTTTTCGGCAGGCAAGCAAAAGAGGAAAAAGATTTTAGGGAGGCCAGAAAAAGGATAGGACTCCTTTTTCAAGACCCTGATGACCAATTATTCAGTCCCACGGTCCTCGAAGATGTAGCCTTTGGCCCGCTAAATCTGGGAAAATCGCCGGATGAGGCAAGAGATATTGCCTTGAAAACACTTGCCAGGCTTGATCTTTTCGGGTTTGAGGACAGGATAACCTACAAGCTTTCAGGGGGTGAAAAAAGGCTTGTCTCTCTGGCCACGGTCCTTGCCATGGACCCGGAGGTGCTGCTTCTTGACGAACCTACCAATGGACTGGACGAAGAAACAGAAGAAAAAATAACAGATATTTTAAGAAAATTAGAGTTGTCCTACATTTTTATCTCTCATAATTTTGAGTTCCTCTCAAAAACTACGGACAGGATATATACGATGTCAAAGGGAAAGATTTCCTTTGATGAGGCCATGGCCCCCCACTCCCATATTCATATCCATAAATCCGGCAGGACACCTCATAAGCACAAATCTTGAGTCATTATACAAGGAGACCTTTGAAAAATGTCCAATTTTGTTCAAGGCCAAGGAAGGCGAAAATTTTAACCACAGGAATACATTGAGTATTTTGAGGATTAAAATTTGAGCCTGACGCAGAAATTGGGCAAAAGGGGGCGTTTTGCAAAGGTCTCACAAGGTGTCCCGGCGCAAATACGCCAGGACACCGGTTATGTACTTTCTTAAAACTCAACCGCAAGCTGTGTGGTAAATAGATCCCTTTCATCGTCATTCTCGAATTCTCCATGGAGGTATTCGAGCGACAGGGATGTATTCTCAAACAGGCCATACGTGAATGCCGCGCCATACTGATCTTCGGGAAGAAAATCACCGAGGTCGTCGCCGCCCTCATACTTGACGGCAACTTCGAGCCGATCCGTCGCCGCATACGCAAGTTCGAAATTCCATGTCTCGGGCTGAAATTCCTTTCCGCCGTCAA
>CAZDAB010000636.1:0-2242 GCA_964502855.1 uncultured Desulfobacteraceae bacterium
TTGACCGTAATCCCTCAATAATTTTTTCCGAATAGAGGTCGGAAGTCAAACGGCAATCACGGCCCACGGCGAGCTTTGAGCGGCCATGATTTCTGAGGAACGTCCCCACACCTTTTCCGATCAGCATCACATCATTTTCTGTCATATCCTTTCCTGCAATTCCCCTGATGTCATATTCTCTGAACATTTCCGGATTCATATAAATCTCCTTTCCTAAAATGTTTAATAGTCTCCTTTTCCTAAATTCACCACCAAAATTGTAGAAGTATTATAAACCATAGGTTTATAAAGATTTAGATGTAATACTTGGGTGCAAGCAAAATTGCCATAGAACCTTATTAATAAAGGAATTCGTAAAATTAGGCGGTGGATTTTGGTTTTTTTACTCGCTTGACACACAAGCTTCCTATATCTATACTCACTTGAATTTTATTTAACAAGGCAATTTTTATCCATCCAATCGGTTATTTATTTTGAGACGCAGGAATGATGCGAGAATATTCTATTGAGACGTGCAAGACGCTTGAGGCAAGATTTCGTGACGCGGGGTTGCACCGGCCCATGCGGGTTGTTCGCTATGATGCGGGCAGCGAGCTTGTTTATGACGTAACCGAGGTGGCCGGTACGAATACGGCGAGAATTCATACCGTTGTTGAGACGTTTGTGGGGGGCGGATTTGCCGGGCAGGTCTATCGGGTCAAGGTGACGGAAATCAATGAGCAGGATGGGCCCATAAAAGGACTTGAGGTGGGCGGCATTTATGCGATGAAGATTCTTATTCCGCCTTCAACCTTTTCCCAGCTGTTCCGCAATGCCATTTATTGGATGGGGTTTCAAGGACCGTTTCAGCTTCAGGTGAATCCGATTGCTGCAAGAGCCGGGGCGTTATGGCAAAAATTTATCCGGCGCGGAGCTGAGATTCGATTGGGTGATAAAAAAGCAGTTGTGGATATTCATGCAACATTTGTGGACCATACACTGGGGAGTTGCGGCGAATTTAGTGAGTGGGTGGATGGGAGGACCTGGCGGCTGGAGGTGGATGACCATCTGGATTTCTTGAAAAAATGGCGCAGGGGCAGACCGGTTGATATAGACCGGCTGGGTTCCCCGGAATATCGGGCCAAGTATGAATTTATGCATGAATTTGTTGCCCTGCTCCATGACATGGGAGGGCATGAGTTTGCGAGACAATATGAGTGGTCCACGTGTAAAAGTCAGCCAAACTGTCTGAAACGAAAAGGTACGGATAATAATCCCTCCGGCGGTTTGGTGGCGGTTGATTTTCGGGCCGGTCTTGCGCTGCTGATGTTTTTACCCATGAGTCCCGGGGATTTTAAACTTATTGTCAAAGGACTCGGGCGGGGGAGTCTGGTACAGTTTGATCGGGGAAGCATCAAACAATTGGAACGATTTATAGAAGCGCATCATAACGATTTTGCTGATATGCATGAAATGCTGGATGAACTCAAAGCATCCGAGCGAATTTACAGAGACTCTGTACCGGATATCACCCACAATTTCATTCGGTTATTTTACAGCGGGCGGCTGTGGTCGACCCTATTTGACAGCGCGGTCAATGGATGGATAGTCCGAAATGTTGTCGATGAACCGCAGGCACAAAAACTCAGGCAAAGCAAGACGTTAACGATGTTGTTTTATTTGATGGGACTCATTCCGTTTTATGGCATGTCGTTTCAGCGATTTTGGGGACACGCGAACTGGCGAAAACATTATAAAATGTTGGTAATGAATTGGGATTATTTAAAAAGAGCTTTTAGAGGGAGGATTGCTGAAAAAACCATTGTCTGGCACAGAGCGGACCGGATCGATAGCGCCGGCGCCTTAAGTGTCGCTAAATCAGGGTGGCGTTTTATGGGACATCTGGCATTGTCCATACTTCCTGCCGGGCTGCACCGGTTACTAACGGATTGGGAATATGCCAAGGAGCGACTCAATCATCTGTTTGTGCGGCCGATTCGGTTGTATTTTAATTCAGAGCTGCGTAAGCAATGGCTTTATGAGATGGTAACCGATGGGCAGAAAAAGCATATTTTAAGTAAAGAAGACGCCGAGATTATTCTTTCACAGGTTGATGAGCCGTTTATACAAAAGTATCTGAAAAGCCTGGCCGTGCATATCTGTACGTTACCGGTGACCCAGATTGTTTCCGTGCTGGTAGCCATGACTTATGTTGCCATGCATCCTGAGATGCCGCGAGCACAGGCATGGGGGATAGGACTCG
>CAZDAB010000637.1:0-2242 GCA_964502855.1 uncultured Desulfobacteraceae bacterium
CGGTTCCTATACACATAGTGGAGAATCTGCAAATATGATCTATGATACCATGCTTTATGTTTTTAAAATGGATATGGTCGATCTGGGTGCATTAGATTTGAAAGAACAGGTTCTTCAAACAGATGACGGGTTGCGTGCCTGTCAGGATTACGGAAAAGCCGTTGGTCAGAAATTTAATTAGCAGTAACATTTAAGTTGTTTTTGTATCCAGACAGGTTGGTTTTAAACCGCAATCTGATGTAAAACCGGACCACTGGAATTATTCTTTAAATCGTGCCTGAACGAAAACTCGAATTTTTTCTAAAGTTCAATCCTCTGGCCTGTATGGCCTACGAGCGGAGGGAAAGAGGAAAATTTTAACTGCCCCAAAAAAATAGGCGCTGCCCCGGTTGAATGGATTGCGAATTTTCGAGGGGTAGGTGAAGATATTGGCGAAAAGAACAGTTTTCGTTCAGGCACCAAATATTCTTTTTAGAGAGCACAAGGAGAAGAACATGAAAGTGAAAGTCACAGAAAATTGTATGGGAGACAGACGCTGCAACGATCTATGTCCCGAGGTGTTTGAATATGATGAGGATCAACTGAAGTCTATCGTTAAGGTTGATGAAGTCCCCGGAGAATACAAAGAGCTTGTACGGCAGGCTGCAGAAGAATGTGGTGCCGATGCCATTATTATAGAAGAAGATTGATCGAAGTAAGGATTTTATTGCAGTAATTACCATCAGCTTCGTTCTTAACGGCTCGTAACAGTTCACTATGACTTCGCCCTTAAATGCCTTGTTGGAGCAAAGCTGAAATCCCGCTATCGGGGCATATGAGAGCCTCCGGCTGGTGCAAAATTTAACTAATAACTGAAAACGCCCTAACCAGTTTTGACTCGAAGAGGACCATATTTGGATCAAAAGCAAGAATTCTATCATTTCACCATAAACCAGTATATTCTTATAATAATTATCCAGGAGATTTGTCATGGAAGAACTATCGATTCTTATAGGTGGAAAAGCGGGTGATGGTATCCGGCAAGCCGGTCAGACACTTGCCAGACTTTTGAATAGAATTGGCTATCGTATTTTTTTCTACGATGACTATCCCTCGCTTATTCGTGGCGGGCACAATTTTTCTATCATAAGGGCCTCAAAAAAGAAAATCCTAGCTCACAAGGAAAAAGTGGACCTCATCGTGGCCTTAAACCAGGATGCGGTAGAAAAACACAAACATCGCCTTAACTCCGGTGGAGTGATTCTCTATGATTCTAAAAAAGTGGAGGCCCAAGGAGTCGGCGTCGACTTTATGGGTCTGGTCAAGGAGTTGGAAGGAGCGCCCATTATGAGAAACACCGCCGCTCTCGGGGCGCTGGCCAAAGTGTTGAATATTGAGTGGCCTATATTGGAAAAAGTCATAAAAGATACCATAGAAAAAGAAGTGGATTTGAATCTTAAGATTGCTCAGTCAGCATATAATCAGGTAGAAAAAGCCGGTTTCTCCATTCCCAATCTGAATCAAAAAATGCTTCCATTGGTGTCGGGCAACGAGGCTATTGCCCTGGGGGCGGTGCAGGGAGGGCTCAATATGTATATTGCATATCCCATGACCCCTGCATCTGCCATTCTTCACTACCTGGCAGAACATGAAGATGACTTAGGTGTGGTAACCATACACCCCGAAAGCGAGATTGGTGTTGCCCTCATGGCTCTGGGAGCCGCTTATGCCGGTGCCAAGACCATGGTTGGCACTTCGGGTGGCGGCTTTGCCCTGATGACCGAGGCGTTGAGTCTCTCCGGCCAGGGTGAGTTCCCCATTGTCTTTGTCGTATCTCAAAGACCCGGTCCGAGTACGGGAGTGCCTACTTACACCATGCAGGGCGATCTTTCTTTTGTCATCTATTCCGGCCACGGGGAGTTTGCAAAACTGGTTTTGGCTCCCGGAGATGCTGAGGAGGCCTTTTATCTCACGGGATTGGCCATGAACCTTGCCTGGAAGTTTCAGATTCCTTGCTTTGTCCTTTCTGATAAACACCTAAGCGAAAGTATATTCAGTTTTGACGCGGATCCGGATAAGGTCAAACCCGAAGAACCGCTCCTTTGGGACGGTCAAGGGGAATATAAACGATATCTGGTTACTCAAAACGGCATTTCCCCGCTGGCCTTTCCCGGAAATCCGGCGGCCATGGTTAAAGCAACCTCTTACGAGCATGATGAATATGGTATAACCACTGAAGAATCCGAGCAAATCGTCAGGATGC
>CAZDAB010000638.1:0-2236 GCA_964502855.1 uncultured Desulfobacteraceae bacterium
TCGAAAATATGCCCCACTGGCTCCAGATCGGAACCTTACTTAATCCTTTGCGCCATATCATCACCGCCCTGCGAAATATATTCCTGGAAGGCGCCGATGTGAGCATGATCTGGCCCCAACTCTGGCCCCTCATACTGATGGCCGGTGTTACACTACCGCTGGCGGGCTGGATGTTCCGGCACCGGTCGCAGTGAGGGCCAGCACCTTGATTATAATGGGATATAACGCCATAGAGCTAATGCAACGAGAACTGCCGATTTACTGACAGAAGTCTGGGTTATTCCGAGCGTACTACGAAGTTTATCTGTAAGTGCAGATGTGTCAAGATCAAAAGGTGAGCCGTAGCCATAATTTTGTGATGTTTCATGAAAAGCGACGGTTGACAACACGGTCTGTCTTTGGTATCTAAGCTATATTGTAGGTGCAAGAGATAAACTTCCATATGTTGCGGTTTACCATAACAATATACTCAACCAAAAATTCATGATGCATCCGTTTTTAAAAAGCAATTCTATCAGACTGAAATATATCTCCAACTATCTGTGATATTTGATATCTATGGGGCCTCTGTCCACATTTAACATTCACTTAAATGAAGGTATTAACAGTCCGTCAAAGCAATTCAAGATTAATGCTTAAAATTTAAACCGATTATAGCAAAATATGCTAAAAAACATTTAATTCCAAAAATGCCTAAATATTTTTTATGTTGGCTTTGGGCATAACTAAATCTCAATAGATTCTTTCCCTTCTGTCAGAGAATATATATAAATCAAGGCTATTATCAATTGCGGGTGCCCAAAATTGAATAGGATTGATGAAAAATCTGAAATTATGATTGGTCTTGTAGCACCTCTGGGTGTGGATCTTCTGAGTATTGAAAGAATCATTGCCGATTATCTAACGCAGTTTAAATATAGCAAAAACTCAATTGTTCTTAGCTCGTTGATCCGAACAGTCGATGGGTTGGAAACTGAGTTATTTGAAGAGCCTGAAGAAAGACGCATCGATTCTTACATGACCGCAGGCAATGAGGCCAGGGAGAAAGCAGGGCGTGGTGACTTTCTGGCGGCACTTGCAATATGTGATATTCACCATCAACGTAAAAATGATGAACCCATTCTTTGTACCGCTCATTTGTTTCGTTCCTTGAAACATCCAGATGAGGTACAACTACTCCGAGATATCTATGGGGAGGGTTTCTATTTATTTGGCATTAATTCTTCTCGAGAACGAAGGCTGAACTATTTAATAAATCAGAAAGGGATTCCAGATATTGAAGCTAAGAGATTGATAGGAAGAGATGAGTCAGAAAGCGATAAATTAGGCCAACATATGAGGGATGCCTTTCATCTTGCAGATGGTTTTATTGACATGGATTCCGGTGATGTAAGCGATCAAATTGGTCGGATTTTGGATCTTATTTTTGGGAAACCATGCGTTACACCGACTAAAGATGAATATGCGATGTTTCTTGCCTTTGCGGCCTCAATACGCTCTGGGGATTTATCGAGACAGGTGGGTGCTGTAATTGCATCAAAAACCGGTGAAATCATTGCAACAGGAGCTAATGACGTTCCTTGTTTTGGTGGAGGGTTGTATTGGGCAAATCATGATAATGCAGATGAAAGGGACTACCGAAAAGGTTTTGATTCTAACGAGCAGCGGCGGAATAAAATTGTCACTGAAATAATGAAAAAATTCTATAAAGATTCAAAACCTTCGGAATTATTAAAAAATGGAAAAGAAGTCCTAAAGGACACAGGTATTTTGGATATAACTGAATATGGACGGGCTGTCCATGCTGAAATGGAGGCTTTGTTATCTTGTTGACGTTCCGGGGTTTCAACAAGACAATGTACACTTTATACCACTACATTCCCTTGCCATAATTGTGCTAAGCATATTGTAGCATCGGGAATATCGCGAGTCGTTTTTGTTGAGCCATATCCAAAAAGCCTTGCAATGGACCTTCACTCTGATGCAATATTCCTTGCCCATGAAGGTGAGTCCGGACAAAAAAATGACAAGGTCTGTTTTGAACCATTTATTGGCATTGGTCCAAAACGGTTCTTAGATCTTTTCTCCATGGATCTAAGCAGAGGGAAAAAGATAAAAAGGGAAGAGGGTGGTAAGCTCATAAAATGGGATAGAGATACTGCTTTTGTCAGAGTACCGCTCTCCCCAATTTCATATATTGACAGAGAAACCTATGTTTCAGGAGAAATCGATAACT
>CAZDAB010000639.1:0-2233 GCA_964502855.1 uncultured Desulfobacteraceae bacterium
TTTCACCGGTTAGCAGCCGCTTCCCGGCCCCCAGCAATTTGTCCATGAATCCGCCCCCTTGGCTTGCACTGGAAGCATCGCCGAATACCGTCTCCATGGCAATCGAGCTGTCCTTATACATCATGGCGCCTGCCTCAGCCACTGCACTCTCACCCGGATCCAGCTCCACTTCAACGAACTGCATCTCCGAACCCATAATTTTAAAATCGATTTCATCTGCCGACCTTCTCGCGGAAGGGGGGGGTCCGGGAACCTCACGGTCGGACGAACTCAATTCGTCAATCTGGGAGATGGGCAGCCATTCCGCAAATCCTTCACGCCATACATGTCCGTTCGGATTTTTTTGAGCATGGGCAATGGCCTGTTCCTTGTCAAATGGGCCGATTTGGTTTCCGTCATAACTTAAATACCACTGTGCCATGAAACATCCTCCTTTTATTGCCTAAAAGATATTCGTTATTCGTCATTCGCCACTCTTCCCGGAGCCCTGAACCATTGAGCCCGCAAACGGTTATGGTTTTTCAATCCCAAGTTTCCGGTGAATGTCGTTAATGTCCGATTCATCCAGGCCCAGTCGTTGGGCCAGGGTATTTATGTAAGTCCGTTCAGCATCTGTATCCACTTCAATTGCCAGAAGTGAGACCGTATAAACCTGTTTGGCCATTTCTTTCGATTTTACCGCTGTTACAATATTTTCCATACCCACAGGAGACAGAAGCTCCCGAACAACAAAGGAATACTCCTGGTCGCTGAGATCCACGGTTTCAATCTTTCCAAGAATACGGTTCCGTTCATCCTGATCAATCACACCGTCGGCATTGGCAGCGGCAATCATGGCGCGAATCAGCAAAACAGCATCCCGGTCAGCTTCAGCATCATCAGCTTTTGGAAGACCAACGGGTGCCGGTGATGGCGGCGGAGGCGGTGCAGCAGATGTTGCTCCGGGCGGCGGAGGCGGCTCAAATACCGCGCCGGGCGTGGACGGCGGTTTCGGAGGTAACCGGGTAGGACCGGGTGCCGGTCCGGGTGGTTGTTGGCCGGATCCGGAAGCTTTAGATTTATCCATAAAATGTTCCACAGCCTCCATTGCAACGCCCGCAAGACCGAGGGCGGCACCACCGGATAACAGACTGCCAAGGCCCCCGCGCCGGCGTGATCCTCCCATCAATAAACCGCCTAAAAGTTTTTCCGGATTAAACATGGTTTCCCCCTTTTGAAGTGAAATCAATCATATTTAATATTTAATTCCGTTTCTATCCTCTTTCTTAAATAAACAGAAAGCAACATTCCCAAAATCGCCAGGCATTCCGCATCCAGATACTTTTCTGCCCGCCTTTCGAAAAGTATGGAACAATGCGCAGGAAATTCATCATCCGCATCATTATACAGCAGAAGAAGCGGGACCTTTGGAAGGGGATTAAACTGAACGGAGAGTTCATACGAAAGTTTGATAACGGGTGGATATCCTCCAAGCATATCACATGACGCTTTAAGTTCATTGAGTCTGCCTGAAAAATGGTTGGCCACCGGTTGTTCCACGGCATTTAAAAAAAAACCGGTCAATGGACCGGAGTCCTTAAAATCTCTGTAGGATACCCACTGATCTGCAATTGGATTTGTTTTCGGATAAAGAAGAAGATATTTACATAAAACAACGCTTATTTCCAAAGGCGGCTGCTTTCCGGATGGGTCTCTCACACCTTTTGTAGAAACCCGGTACGGTTTGCCGAAAAAAGGAATCACAACTTCATCATTTTCAACCGCTACCCCGAGTATGTTTTCTAAATATTTAAACTCTATTCGGCCCAGCTGGCTCAGGTAGTTTTTTAACGTTTCTTCGAATGCCTTTGACTTTGTAATCATATTTTTTTCCTTTCACCTATATGCTGAATACTAACCCATAAAAAAATTGGCAAGCTTTTTTGAGTCCACCCATGGGGTAACGTTTGACTAAATTGAAAGTTTGTGGAATATGTTTTTATATAACCGAGGTAAACCATGAAAACAAGACATCAAATAGTTTTTAGTAATTCAAATAAAATGAACACCATCCCATCGGAGAGTATTGCCTTAATGGTTACCTCACCCCCATATCCGATGATTGAAATGTGGGATCAAATGTTCACTGACCAAGATCCGAAAATCGGCAAGGCATTGGAAAAGAGACAGGGCACCATGGCTTTCGAACTCATGCACAAGGTTCTGGACTCCGTATGGGATGAAGTTTACCGGG
>CAZDAB010000640.1:0-2231 GCA_964502855.1 uncultured Desulfobacteraceae bacterium
CCCGGTCCTGCCACAAGAATGCTGTTAAATCGGGCAACCGCCCCCTTTCCGTTCAAATGTGTGGTCGGAAACATCTGAAGAGACCCCACGGGTTTTAAGGAAATATAGTTAGAGATGATTGTTCCGCCTTCCTCAACCCGGATCACCGTTCTGGGTCGGACATTGATCTTTCCCCCCCAGTCATGAATCATGGTAAACGTAAGCTTGGCGCCTTTTTTTACATAAAATTCAGAAATTCCTATATGCAGGCCTGATATTAGGTGAGGAGCGGTTGCACACCCGGTAATGATATGTAGCTCCGATCCTTGTTCCGCAACTACGATATTGTGAACATTTTGTGAAAATCCTTCTTTGGCAATATATAGACATGATTGGATCGGATACTTTGTTTTAACACCGGCAAGGGCATGAATAAAGTAACCCTCGTGTGAATTTTTCTTGGCCTGTAGGGTAAACTCATCGGTATCCGGAGATATATTTTTCCACATATAATCTGAAAGCCATCCGTGTTTTTCCTGGGCCTGGGATATGCCCATGACTTCGATACCCTCCTGCCTGGTTTTGCAGTGTATCACGGATTTGTCTTTTTGAATAAAGGTGCCTATACGATCATGTTCGTCAATATCCACACCAACGTCTAAAAGCTGCTTTGCATCTGATGCCTCGATTTGTGAAAGCTTTTCAACATAGGCATGATCTTTTGCATCAACGTTGTAGTTTTCAATAGTTATATCCAAGACGTTATCTCGTTTGAACATCTGACGCACTCCTCATATCCGTATTCTCTGATCCACTTTAGGATCTCTCTGGCGTTTCTCGAACAGCATAAAATTCCGTTATAAAGAACCTGCCCCCTGTCTGCCGTGATATAATCTAGTATATGTCCGGTGTGGGTAATAACAAGTGCGGACTTTGAATGCTCAACGATTACCTTTTGATGAGGTCTTTTCTGGGGGCATTTGATTTGCCGGCCCAAAAGTGAATTGATTGTATCACCGACAACAACGATGCTTTCAAGGTCAACTCCGGATTCGGGCTCATCAAGAAGAACAAGATCCGGCTGTTGTGCCATAAGCTGAAGGAGTTCGGAACGTTTAATTTCTCCCCCCGAAAAATTTCGGTTTACATCTCTGTCAAGAAGATCGGTAAAATTAAGCTCTTTTGCCAATTCATCAACATCTACTGAACGATTTACATCACAGATTTCAACGAGATTTCTTGTGGTCAAGCCGTTAATGGTCGGAGGTCTTTGAAACGAAACGCCAATACCCAGTCGAGCCCGTTCGTTTATCGGCATTCCGGTAATATCTTCACCTTTAAACGTAATTTTTCCATGGGTCACGTTATATCCGGAAAACCCCATAATGGTCATCATCAGGCTGGTTTTGCCGGATCCATTGGGTCCGAAAAGTACGTGGGTTTGTCCTTTGGGTATTTCCATGTTAACGTTATTTAATATGGTTTTTCCGCCCACCTCGACCTTGAGTTCTTCTATCTGAAGCATATGTATTACCTTATAAATCCGTGAGACCTTTGCAAAACACCCCCTTTTGCTCAATTTCTGCGTCAGACTCAGATTTTAATCCTCGAAATACTCAATGTATGTCTGCGGTTAAAATCTTCGTCTTTCTTGAACCTGAACAAAATTGAGCATTTTTCAAAGGTCTCTCCGTATACTGGATTCTTGTCGAAAATCCCGTCTACTCGGGGATGCTGAGAACAAGCAAAAACGACAAATCGAGTATCCGGAATCAAGCATCCATTATCCAAAACAACGGTCCGAGCAGCCAATAAGCCGAATTCTGTGCCCAATGCGGGTTGCCCCGCACTGGATAACGATCATTCATCTATGGGTGCCCGTTGCCGGACACCTCTTGCGACCTACCCGGGAGCTTGAACGGGCCGCTCTCAAGCGCTCCCCTATTTGGTCTTGCACCGGGTGGGGTTTACAAAGCTTCCCCGGTCACCCAGGGAACTGGTGCGCTCTTACCGCACCTTTTCACCCTTACCCCGCTTAAATGCGGGGCGGTATATTTTCTGTTGCACTTTCCTTCACGTTGCCGCGACTTCACGTTATGAAGCACCCTGCCCTATGGTGTTCGGACTTTCCTCTGGATTTTTTCAATGATCCAGCGATCATCTGGGCTGCTCGGACCGTTTTTATCTGTCATCCGTGTGAGCCAGTTTCAAAACGCCCCCTTTTGCCCAATCTCTGCGTCAGGCTCAAATTT
>CAZDAB010000641.1:0-2222 GCA_964502855.1 uncultured Desulfobacteraceae bacterium
TGAACGGAAAGGGGGCGGTTGCCCGATTTAACAGCATTCTTGTGGCAGGACCGGGCAGTTTTCTGGATGTGGGGTCACGGATTGTGTTGAATGCTCCTGACACCCGCGCGGAGATAATATCGCGCGGAATTTCATCAGGAGGATCAATCATTGCCCGTGGTGAACTCGTGGGCAAAGTTGCCGGTATTAAAGCACACCTGGAGTGTAACGGTTTGATATTACGTGACGGTCTGATGCGGGCTATTCCGGAGCTTTCCGGATACGTCCCCGGTGTGGAAATGTCTCACGAAGCGGCTGTGGGTAAAATCGATAAACAGGAAATAGAGTATTTAATGGCAAGGGGCCTTGATGAAGAAGAAGCAATATCTACAATTGTTCGAGGGTTTTTAAATGTGGACATCGAAGGATTGCCCGCCGATCTGAAAAAGAAACTCGACAAGACGATTTCTGAAACCCAAAAGGAAATGATGTAGATAATGAAATTTCAGAAAACGGTTTGCGACATCTCTTTTGCGGAGAAAGTTAGAATATTTTCTCACGATTATTTGAAAGCTTGCATCTATATTTCAAATTTTGATTCTTCCCGGTATCTTTTTACCAAAAAGCTTTTTTCAGAACTGATAGCAACTTCCCAGGTTCTGGAAGACTTCCTCGATTTTCACGGCGCTAAAAACAACAAGGAATGGTTTTTTTACAGGGAACTTTCCGCTGCTGTCAGGCATCTGAGCCTTGGAGGCTACTCTCAGACACATATTTTAAATCGTCTCGATTTCTATGGTCTCCCAGATACTAAAATTTTTGAAAAGGAAGGCACTTCTACGCTTTATTTTATAAGAAAGACTATAATGAAATTGGCCCCGGTTATTCTGAATGAGGCCCGCCGGCTTAATATCCCTATACCTGACGAGAGTTATGATATGGCTGAATTTCCCGGTATTATAACCGGCGAGATTCTCGATTATGATATTGATGATACGGATAAGGACCAACAGAAAAAGCATATCGTTAAAATTGCAAGTGAATTTTTAAGCATCGCTGCAACGTTTGATCTTCTCAAATTTTATGAGCCATATGATCTGAAAGAGATATTAAAGATTGTACCGGAAAAGGTCAATGAAGTGAATATGAGGCGTTTTGAGATGCTTGTGCATAACCTTCAATCTTCTTTTGATACATATGTGATCCACGGCGGATATAGGTTTGGCAACAGAAAGCTCAAAGATTTGCGGGGTTATTTTTCGGTTGTATTTCACCTTCTTCAAATGATCGGAAGGCTGTTACATTTTTATGAGCGGCATCTACATAAAGCAGGATATAAAAATATTTACAAAAAAGTTCAGGATCGATTATCCGCCATGATTGATCCGGAAGAGCTTCTTGACCGAACCATTAATTACGGATTCTACCATGTCTGCCACTTTCTTACAACCGGTAAAGAACTGGCCCGGGAAATACTCAATGAAAATATTGAGCGTTCTTCCATAAAAGTAGGGGTTCCTGTAAAGCTCGGCTTCCACAGCAGGCCCAGCCTTTTAGTGGCTAAAACCGTTCAACACTATGGGGGGCAAGTGGAACTGTGTGTGGGCCAAGACCGATTTGATGCCAGCAGTGTACTGGACATTCAATGGGCAGGGGGCAAGATACAGAAAGAAAACATTACCGAAGTTACGTTTGAAGGTGACACCCGGGCATTAAAAGATATTGAAATCCTTGCAGGTGTCAATTACGGTGAAGATACAATGGGTAAAGGGATTCCACTTCCCAGGGAACTGAAATACTTGAAATGACATTTCATTTTTTTTAGAACTTATTGAATTTAAAAGAGTTGTCGGGCGGTTGAGTTTTTGCCTTATACATGGTCCCAGTGAAATAGAAAAAAGTTTCACGGGATAAAAATAATGGAATAATGGAATGATGGAATGATGGAATAATGGAATGATGATTTAAAGAAGATGGCATTCTTCTATTTAATTCCCGTCATGAGGAATGTTACAATAACCCAACATTCCAATTGTGAGCGAAGCGAACTAACTTGTAAGTTATGGTTTCTGCAATTATTGTTGCTGCCGGCAAAGGCATCCGGATGAATGACAAAACCCGCAAGCAGTACCTGGACCTTGCGGGCCGACCGATTCTGGCTTATTCGGTAATGGCGTTTGATGCATGCGATCTGATAGATAAAATCTTTCTTGTTATCCCCAAAGAAGATATCGAATATTGCC
>CAZDAB010000642.1:0-2220 GCA_964502855.1 uncultured Desulfobacteraceae bacterium
CTCACTACATATGGCCTCTGCCTTATCAAATCTGCGCGCCTTCAGATGCTGTTGCGCAACAATGAGTTGTTTTTTAATGTTCATTTCCTATCCTCAAATGATTGACTGCTCAATTCGTCTTAGATAGCCATCTGGCGCAGCTGTGATAAGGAGTTTGCTCTCTATCGTCCTATCGGCCTCGTAGAACAATCGCGTTCCATCGCTTGCCTTGCGCCCCTCCTCGTTCAGTCGGCGCAGGTATTCCCAAACGGCGGTTTTCGGGTTATTACCCGGGCCCCAGGGTCGATCGGGACACATTTCAGCGGACAGGTCTTCGATGATGGTATCAAATACCACACAATAGCTGCCCAGTGACGCAAGCGGGGCATAGGCTTCCAGTTCTGCAAGAACATGGTCGCCGGTGTGATTGCTGTCCAAACACACCAATACACGCTCCTTGGAAGCCGCCAGGGACGTTACCTGCTCAATGATTTCGGGTGCGATGCTGGAGCCCTCGATCATCGAGATACGTTTGAACATCGGATGTTCTTCGATGGCCTTGCGGTTGTGGGCGCGGATATCGATGTCCACTCCCAGCACCTCGGCATCCTGCGGGCCACCACAAGCGGCATTCAATTCCAGCATGGAGGCGGAAAATATCAGCGAGCCGCCATGTGCGATGCCGGTTTCAATGATCAGGTCGGGCTTGACCGACCAGATGATCTCCTGCATGGCGACAATATCCTGGGGGTATTGGATGACCGGACGTCCAAGCCAGAAAAAATTATAGGAATACTTGGATGTTATTGATGGACGTACGAACGCTTGGGCACTATCCTTGAGCATTTCGTCTTCGGCATTTGATGCGATTCGATCTTGAACCTCTCGTTCAAATGGGGTCATTCAATACCTCTTTATTGTGAGTTTGTTTCGTCTCGATAAGACCGGCAGCAGATGTATGTAAAAAGGTTAAATTGGCTGCCCATAGCCTGTCACTCCGAGTATACAAAAATGAACCAATATCCCAGATCTCGTAATTAAACTTATTAAGATAAGACACAAGATCAATAAAATTTGTCTGATTCATATATGTTTCAGCAAAAGTAACTTCGGAATAAATCATCGTTACCTTTCCTTCCTGGAGTAAGATTTCCGCACCTTGTAAAACGTTAAGCTCAAAACCCTGAACATCTAGTTTTAATATATCAATTTTATTGATATTTCTTGCTTGACAATAATGGTCAAGAGTCACTGTCGGGACATTAATCGTTTTGTAGTCATATTTATGCTCGGAACTAAGCTTAATCATACGTTCCGTTGGCTCGAGCAAAGAGCTAACTTCCGACACGCGGGTCGCATAAAATGAAGCATGTCCAATATTATTCGCAAGGGCAATTGGATTCAGTGTTATCCCGGAAACATCACCCCAATTCTTCTCAAGTAGAGAAAATATCTCCGGATTCGGCTCGAAAGAGGTAATAAAACAGTTTGGAAAACTATCTCGATAGCCACGAATGCTTTGTCCGATATTTGCCCCAACATCAAAAACATGTATGCTGTTATTTGTTAAGATTTTTGAAAGTCGACAATGCCGCTGAAAACTATCTTCTTCACGTTCGGTCAAATAGAGTGTGGTGGTCATTGATAATTCCATAGTTATTGTGATTGGTAATTGCGTTTAGCATAATAATGAAACCGGGTATCGGTTCGAGCAAGTCAAATATTCATTACGCGTATCGCATTAAATTTATCACGAAAATAATCCAATTCCTCGAAACTCATGTCTTTAGGCTTCAAATAGTATTGTTGTACTTTTTGCACAGGATCTAAATCAATCTCACCCTTCCAAATCTGTTCTTCAGAGAAAACTGAGAGCAAAAGCCCTTCATTTTTGGCCTGCTCAAATACCTTTGTCCCGGGAAAAGGGATCAGATTAAAGACATAGTTAAGGTCTGCTTTCAATTCCATGAGAAGATCGTAGGTATCCTGCAATGTTTGAGGGGTATCTTCCGGAAAGCCCATTATAGACATTGTACTTATTCGCATGCCAAATCTTCTTAAAGATTGAGCTGCTTGGAAAATTTGCTCACGATTTAAGTTTTTACCAATAATCTTGTTACGGATATATTCGTTTCCATGCTCGATTGGCAATCTGGCAAAAACGCAACCTGCTTTTGCTAGCGCCATTGCAATATCATTATCCATAGAAGCAAGATGTAATCCACAAGTGGGTTCAAGTTG
>CAZDAB010000643.1:0-1982 GCA_964502855.1 uncultured Desulfobacteraceae bacterium
TCGGAACCGTCACCACCTGGACCGGCTGTGCGATCGTGGCCCTGGCCAACGTCGGCAGCGTCGTCGGCACGTGGGTCGCTGGCGTTTGGATCACCGCCCGCTCCGTCTGAGAAGCAGCACCGGCGTCCTGCCTGTCCTACGGGTTGACCGCGCGGCAGTAGAAGCGGATATCGTCGATCATACCCGACCAGAATGTGGCGGGATTCAGATCGCTGCGCGCCCCGAAGTAGAATTCGGCAGTAGCCGATTTCAGGGTGCCGAGCTTCTGCGTGTCCACGGCTACCTCCCGGCCAGTAATAAGTTTAAGTATATGCCTTATTTCCTGGCTCTTGCTACAGGTTGTGATACCTCAGATTTTCTGGACTTCTTCAAAAATGATGATTAAAATACCTACCTTTTCTCAAGTATCATCGGAAGATCAAAAACAATCGGAGAGTTTATGGAAATCGCCAGACTATTATGGAGGTTGGAATGGAGCCTGGGCAGGGAAAGCTCCTAATGAAAACGTATTGAAACGCGCTGCGTTAATGAATGCCCTTGATGCCTCTAACAATCAGATTTGGGGGGACTATACACAGAAATTATTCCGCCAGACCAACTTCGCCATTAATTTATGCAAAATTTCTCCATACAGCTTGTACGGTTTTCTTGGAGCTACGATTTCCGATAATGGATTTACGGGATTAAAGAATTTTTATACCCAATCGGAAAATTACAGGAAAATTCTTTATAAGTTTTTAATTGAGAAAGATAAAGCCGATCCTAAAAGCTATCATCTTGTGGTAAACGAATCGTGGTCGTTCAAAGGTTTTATGTCAAATTCAAGCCTCAAGTTCGAAGAATTCCCATATTTCGAATACAAAAGGCTCTCAGCAGTTAAAGCATTTACTGAACTAAAATGGGACATTTTCATTATTATATTCTGGAGTATGGTTTTATTCAGCATAGGCCTGATAGTGTTTGTGAGGAGCGATGTAAGGTGAAAGCAAGGTATTCACATATATAACTTAAACTTTAAAAACATGATCTGGCACATTGTAAAAAAAGATTTTCTCGACAATTTCACATCGGCCCGTTTTGTAGTAGGCTTTCTGCTTTGTTTGTTTCTGGTACCTTATACTGTATATACCGGAACAAAGGTTTATGAAAGCAGAGTAGAAAAATATCAGCGTGATGAAAAGAATGCTAATGAGATATTTACAAAAGCACAGGTCTACGCGCAAATACAACCCATGGCAGTAATTCAGCCCAGTCCTTTAAACATTTTTTGCAAAGGGATCAGTGAGCAGGTAGGAAGCCTGGTGAATCTCAGGAACAATGAGGTTCCCACTTTTGCTACCGGTATCACCACCATGTATGAGAACCAGTTTCTGAACCGCTTTGTCAGTCTGGATTTTGTGAATATTCTTGCTATTATACTTTCACTGATAGGCGTGTTCCTATCTTATGATATTTTTTCAAGAGAAAAGGAAGATGGTACTTTGAAGCTTTTATTAAGCAATCATGTAAAACGCTCTGACTTCTTTCTGGGAAAAGCAGGGGGTATTCTCCTGACTTTTATTCCACTGTTGCTTGTATGTTATATCCTTGTATTTATAATACTTTGGATATCTCCTTTTGTAAGCCTGTCGGCAGATGATTATGCAAGAATCCTGTTATTGTTTTTATTCAGCCTGCTTTATCTTTCGTTTTTTATCTTCCTTGGAAGCTATATTTCCAGCAAAGCCAGAACTTCTTCCACCAGTCTTATTATTAATCTCTTCATTTGGTGTTTTTTATTATTTCTTCTTCCCAATGCTATGTCATACTTAGGAAAGAATATAGTCAAAATCGATAATTACAGTATTGTCAGATTGAACATGGGTGATCTCGATGGTGAATTCTGGGAAAAAAGAGGTGAGTTGCAGCAACAGGTACAAAAAGAAACAGGTTTGGAAAATCATAGTTGGAACCTTTGTGCCGGGTGGAATTATGGTCCGGTA
>CAZDAB010000643.1:1992-2216 GCA_964502855.1 uncultured Desulfobacteraceae bacterium
AAGTGGCATTTACAGGAGGCCTATCTGAACCGTTTATATCGGCAGCAGAAAATAATAAAATATCTCTCCAGCCTTTCGCCTTCGGAGGTTTTGAAATACGTATCAGCATCTCTTTGCAAATCCGACATGGAAAGTCATGTTGATTTCATGAACCAGGCGCGGAGCTACCGTGAACAGTTTTTTAATTATTATAAAGAAAACAAAATCTTTTCTTCTTATAATTA
>CAZDAB010000644.1:0-2212 GCA_964502855.1 uncultured Desulfobacteraceae bacterium
TTGAAATGGGTAGATAAAGCCAGGAATGTCTGGGCAACAGCGTTATGGTTGCGTCGACACGGGAAAAAGGTGTCCCTTTTTTTTTAATGAACAAATTGGCGTGGAACCCTATGGCACCGCCGATATTCGTAAAATTCCGGTCATCAGGCTTGACGACGTCTACAAGATCGTTGAAGGCGGAACGGTAGATTCTTCTGTTTGAACGACGTCCCCAGAAATACCCCAGCGTCAGCAAAACGCTGAACCCGATAAAAAGAAAAAATACCGGTTGATGGACAATGTCCGCAGTGTTTCCCATTTTTTTGCCTTATTTCATTTCAAACGGAGATAAAATGGTTTCTTCAATATTGTACAGTGTGCTGTTCTGCCCGTCAAGGAGACGCTCCGAGAAGGCCACGCGCTGTATGGGAACCCCCGGTGCGTGAGCCTGCATCGCCGAATCCACGTGATCGGCCATGGCCTTGTATTTTATTTGAATTTTATTGTCGATCAAAAGTCGCAGGGGGAGTTTCAGGTCTTGAAGGCCGTCGATAAGTCGCTTCGACTCCTTCAGCGAAAGCGTATCAGGATTATAAACGAGAACGATTCCGCAATCTTCGCCCTGAAGGAGTGAGGATAGGGCTTGATAATTCCCTTTGAGTGTCTTAAGACGCTTCAGAATATCATCGTCATGCTCATCGTAGCTCAAGATGGTTTCCTTATCATCGAGAATACCGCGGATTCGATAAATCGTGTGTCGTTTTTCCAGAATATCCCGTCTAATCTGAATAAGCCGGTCGATCCATGTAACCGTAATCCACGGAAGTGCAAGGAATCTGAGGGTCAATCCCGTGGGCGGCGTATCAAAGACAATGTAATCGAAATCTCTTTCAAACCTGAGAGTTTCTTCGATACCGGTCAAAAGAGCGTATTCTTCAATTCCCGGTGAATATTTCAAAACCGAGAAATAGTGATCCAGGTTGATGGTTTGAAGATAGCGGTAGGTGTCGGTCAGTACACGGGTTTCCCGCTGGAGATATTCCCGGCATAGTTTCTGCAGATTTACCTCCTTGAGATAGAGGGAATCGGTGAACCGATGCTTTTTATGGTTGAGAACAATGCCGAAGATATCGCCGAGATTATGGGCCGGATCCAGTGATACAATAAGAACCCGATACTTGTCGGACAATTGCCATGCCGAAGCTGCAGACATCGTCGATTTACCCACTCCCCCTTTCCCGGTAAAAAAGAGAATTTTCATCTAGTCTATTCCAATGGTGCCGCACATTTCGGCCATCATATCGTTACAATCTTTTGCCCGCTTGCAAAGAATCTGTAATTCTCGCTCCATGTAAGGAAGCAATTCCACGGCCAAAAAAGTCGGCGGAGATGGGACACCGGCAAAGGAGCCTAAAACAAGGAGCGCAAAAATATTTTCCAGTTCCTCCATCTCCATGACAGTGAGGGCTGTGGCTTTTTCTCGATGCGCTGCGTCAAAATCGGCGAAGATGCGACGAACCCATTGAATCATCGACGAAATCATAATCCGTTCCATACGTCATAAGATAACCGGTGCACGGAATCGCTAACACCGTGCACCGGCATACTGTTTAACATGGCCGATTCAGATGTTTTATTCCGCCTTCTTATAGGACTTTGATTTAACAAAGTCGAAAATAAATACGAAGCTCAGAATGAACAACACGATCAGAATCACCATTATTGTCCAGCCGGGAACGGGTTTTGCAGCAATCGAACCAGGTTGGACGATCAAGATGAACCAGAGGAGACCCGCTGTCACGGTGACCCAGAGTAAGAAGGCAGGAATCACCGCAGCATTGGCAAATCCGGATTTCAGTTTTTTCGCCACATAAGCCGCACCGGTCATAAGTGCGATGGAGGCGATCAACTGATTTGCAGCGCCGAAAGATCCCCAGATAATGAGCCAGTTGCCGCTGGCGGCAAGATAGATACCGATGGCTGCGGGAACAACCGAAGCCACCCAACGGTTGGTCAGGAAATTGTATAATCCTTCGGTGCTTTCTTTCAACGGTGCGGCCATTTCCGCCAGGCAATATCTGGCCAGGCGATTCGTCGTGTCCAACGTGGTCATGGCAAAAGACGCGACCCACATCCCGGCAAGCACTTTGACATATTGAGAAGGAATAAAGGAAAGCCATGTAGCGCTCACCATGTCGGCATAAGACTGGACAAAGAGGTTGGCCTTGGAAAG
>CAZDAB010000645.1:0-2203 GCA_964502855.1 uncultured Desulfobacteraceae bacterium
CCGTATTTTGATGCTGCATTTAAAATCGGATTGCGACAGGGCGAACAAAATGCGATTAAACATAATGATATAGACTGGTTAAACGGTTTGCTCCATATTAGACGTGCCATAACTCTCGATAAAAATGGAAAACTTGTTGAAGGTGGGACAAAAAACAGATACAGTAGAAGGGTTATAAAGCTAATTCCAATTATGATACAAGCTCTTAAGGCTCAAAAAAAGATTTATGATTCATTTAAATGTGAATATTTTTTCTGCACAACAAATGGTGAAAGAGTTGACCCGAGCAACTTAAGGCGCAGGATTTGGAATCCTTCATTGAAAAAAGCAGGTGTTGAATTGCGACAGATGAAACAAACCCGGCACAGTTTTGCAACCAATGCCTTGAGTTGTGGTGAAAACCCTTTGTGGATTGCTAAGATTATGGGGCATCGAGATACGAATATGATCATCAAGGTTTATAGCAAATTTATTGAGAATGCCGCTGGGTTTAAAGACGGGACTAATCTCAATTCTATTTATCAGGGATCTATAAATAGTAAAGGGTAACAAGGGGTAAGATGAATTTTTGGCAAAATTTTGGCAAAAATCCCGAAAAAATCAAAAAGGGCTTGGATACTAAGATCATAACCCCTTGAAATTATTGGTACGCCTGGCAGGATTCGAACCTGCGACCTACGGATTAGAAGTCCGTTGCTCTATCCAGCTGAGCTACAGGCGCAAAGGGAGAGAAAATTTTTTAAATACCATATGCTTGTCTGTATGTCCATAAAATATTCGCATGAATAAATTTAACAAAAAACAGAAAGATCGAAGAACAAAACAGGATCAAAACAGTACGGTCAAACATGAAAGCCAAGATGAAAAGCCGGAATATCATTCCGATGATACCGCTATTGTTAAGTTCGACCCGCTTCAGCGCTACCTTTCAGAAATAAGCAAGCACAAGCTTCTTACCAGAGAGCAGGAAATAGAGCTTGGGAAAAGAGTCATGGAAGATGGTGACACTGAGGCTGCGTATATTCTGGTGACCGCCAACCTCAGACTTGTTGTAAAAATTGCTCTCGAATTTCAGCGAGTATGGATGCAGAATCTTTTGGACCTGATTCAGGAAGGGAATATAGGGCTCATGCAGGCAGTTAAAAAATTTGATCCATACAAGAATGTCAAGTTTTCATATTATGCCTCATTCTGGATAAAGGCTTACATTTTAAAATTTATTATGGACAACTGGCGTCTTGTGAAAATAGGAACCACCCAAGGGCAAAGAAAACTCTTTTTTAAGCTTAAAAAAGAGAAGCAGAAACTGATTGATCAGGGTTTTGATCCCAAACCAAAACTTTTGTCCGAAAGACTGGGGGTATCCGAACGTGAAATTGTGGATATGGACCAGAGGCTTGATGGCTGGGATGTTTCTTTGGATGCTCCTATAAAGGATGATTCAGATACGAAAAGAGTTGAGTTGTTAAACACGGAAGTCGAATCTACGGAAGATCGGGTGGCGAAAAAAGAGATCGAGACCCTTTTACATAATAAGATTACCGAGTTTAAAAAAACGATGACTCCCAGAGAGCTTGAAATTTTTGAACAGCGTATTTTTTCAGACGCTCCTGCTACGTTGCAGGAGATTGGCGACCGCTACGAGATATCAAGAGAACGTGTCCGCCAGGTTGAAAAGAATATTATCAAGAAATTGAGAGAGTTTTTTAAACGCGAAATTCCGGACTTTGATTTTTATGACCGGTTTAAAGGATTTGATTGAAACAGGACATTTTTGAAATGAAATCCAGAGCGATAAACCTGACCGTTGCGGTTATGGTCATTTTAATTTTTTTCGGTTGTTTTCCTTATAAAAAGGCGGATCAGCCATTAAGTAAAAACCTGGACGAGACGGCAAAAGACCCGCTTACGCCGGAGAGTCGCTATTACTACTTTACAGAGGCACAGTTACAGCGGAAAACAGGCAATTACGATAAAGCGATTCAGTATCTAAATAAAGCCATTGAAACAGATCCTGAATCTACTTATCTGCGGTTGGAGCTAGCGACCCTTTACCTTCATATAAAAGAGAACCAGAGTGCTCTAAATGTTGTTGAAAAAATTATAGAAAAAGAACCTGAAAACCTTAACGCTCTTATCATGTATGGGAGACTCAAGCAGGGGCTTAATCAGCTTGATGACGCTGAAGCGGTGTATGAAAAAA
>CAZDAB010000646.1:0-2200 GCA_964502855.1 uncultured Desulfobacteraceae bacterium
GAGGATTAAAATTTGAGTCTGACACAGATATTGGCGAAAAAGACAGTTTCCGTTCAGGCACTATTTAATTCGCCACCCCAGTAAGGTCTTCCGGCCATGTCCCGGTATTTTCACGGGGATCCTACGGGCCCCGATGTCGGGATCTATGTTTCACTCCACCCCGAAAAATCGGGATCTCCGCCACAAAGATCGGCGGACAAGTCCACTACGTTACGACAGGCAGAGGGCACAAACCGTTGTTTTCTATTTATCAGCCAATAAATCCGGATGGTTTTCACGGAGCCAGTTTTCAACAGCCTTTCGAAGCTGAATCGCCAAATCCACCATCTCTTTCGCTTCCTGATCGGATATCATACCTACATGATCATATTCGCTGACATTTCTTTTTTTGCGAAACTGGTCTAACAAAGAAACCAAGCCAACATCTGCTTTGATTGTATGGGCAAAAGAATGAATAACTCTGTAATGATGTGTCTCACGAACGGCACGATACCCTGAGGCGGCAAGAGCGGCTGTGGCTGTTTGCAGGGCTGCGTTATAGGCGATATTTAATTTCCAGTCCGAACTGAGGCCGGATGTTCTGCAATCTGATAGATCACGGTCCGCCACTGCAAGTAATGCAGCGATTTCTTGGGAGCTTGTCAGATGTTCTTTTAGCCAACCGTTATTCAACCAGTTTCGCAAGCTCATGTTCATCTCCGATCAAAAAAAACCTAGGGCTGTTCATAGTTGTTTTAAGGAAATGATGATCCGCTGCCAATTTGGACTGAAACTCTTTAGGAGGATAAACAATGGGATTAATTTCTCGGCGAATCGTTTCCTGAACTTGTCCCAGCGCTGTAACAACTTCAGAGAAAGTGACATCACCCACAACCAATACATCTGCATCACTAAGTGACCGCTCGTCTCCACGAACCAGAGAACCGAATAAAAAAGCCACATTAATTAAATCCGCCAAAGGTACCAGCGCTGCTTTTAAAATTTCACCAATACCAACCGTCTTCATCACCAGACTTTTTAGTTCATCATATATGGGGCATTCTGGATTAGCCGTGTAATAAACCTGCTGGCCATGTACTGTCTTGATGATAATACCGGACTCAGAAAGTCTCTTTAATTCGCGTTGCACCGCACCCATGCCGACTCCGGCCGCACGGACAATCTGACGAAGATAGAAAGATTCGTCGACATGGCTAAATAACAAAGCCAAAACCGCACGGCGCGTCTTGCCAAAAAGCGTAGCAGACAGAATTTCATTTTTGTTTATCGTACCCATATTGAGTGCTATTGTACCCTATTCGGTTACATTCCTCAAGGATTTTTTCTTCTCCAACAAAGATATGAATTCTGCGGGATCAACCCCGGTGAAATAGGAAAATTCATTTTACTAGGCAAGCAAGATAAAATATTAATCCTGAAAATCGTGTTAATCCTGCTTGTCGGAGTGAATCATAGACCCCGACATCGGGGCCCGGTTAAATCTTTTGTTCTTTATTTAACCGGGGTCGGAAAACTCATTCGGACAGGGTGTTTATTTTTTCATCCTTTTGGCGTAAGCTTCTTGTTTCTCTTTTACTGTGCACCCTATTTTCTTTTTCGGCTTGCTTTCAACTGTTAATAATTGATCTAAAGTTTCAAAAACAACTTGAAACCGTTCTTCAGTTACCTGCTTGAATTCTTCCAACTTCATTCGGAGATCTTTATTATCAAGAAGCGCCTCACGGAGTTTTGTAAATGTCCGCATGATCTGAATATTAACGTGAATCGCACGTTTACTCCGCAATACACTGGAAAGCATTGCCACGCCTTGCTCGGTAAAAGCCATGGGCTTATACCTCAAGCCCATTTTTCAAACTCCGTTTTAGTCATTTCAAACATGAAATCAGCAGGGAATCCATCGATATTTCTTCTAACCGCTTGTTTCAATACTTTGGTTTCCACTCCATAGAGTTCGGCGAGATCTCTGTCCAGCATCACCTTGATGCCGCGTATCAGGTATATTTCGCTTACAATTAATTCGACGGGAATAAGTCCTGTCATTTTAACATCCCTTCATGATAGAAGGATCACCGGAGCGTCTCTTAAAATATAAGGATCAGGATGCACCCAAGGCTTTCAGCGCCAGGTACGCCAGTGCTGAGATCGAGGCCGAACCGGGCAGTGTCAGGACCCAGGCCACGACAATGTTTCCGGCAACCCC
>CAZDAB010000647.1:0-2197 GCA_964502855.1 uncultured Desulfobacteraceae bacterium
ACTTGAAATTTTATATCAAAGAAATTTAAAGCGTCATAAAATTATGCTTTTGTCCATCGACGCTTAGCGCTTTAACATCGACAAAAAATTGTCGATGTACGATTTTAGCGCGTACTACGCCGGTACGCTCTGAGCGAGCGCTCAATGCCCTTTGTATTCGTATTGAAATTGCTGTCTTTAAGTCGGTAGATAACTTGAATATACAGTTAAATTGGATAATTATATATACCACAAACGGGAGCCATCTACTACTATAAAGTAGAAGTAAATGAAGTAATTATATGTCGCAAAGCCGCATCAGAGGGTGCGAAACTTGAGAAATAAATATATCATTGCAGTGTTAGGCTTTTATCTTTTATGCTATATCCTGCCGCTTGGAGTCCGGGACCTGATCGTTCCGGACGAAACGCGCTACGGCGAAATTTCCCGTGAGATGATTGCCGGAAGAGACTGGGTCGTTCCCTATCTAAACGGTTTGCGTTATTTTGAAAAACCACCCATGGGCTATTGGGTGCATGCCGGTTCCATTCTGCTTTTCGGGGAAAACAATTTTGCTGTTCGCCTGCCGTCCGCTATGGCTGTCGGGCTTTCGGCTTTATTAATATATATGCTGATTTGCCGGGTGTGCCGTAATGGAGATAAAAGTGGAACCGGGGGGGGCATTCTGGCTGCGCTCACCTTTCTGACTTGTTTTGAGGTGTTTGGTCTGGGCGTCACCGCTGTGCTTGACAGCCTGTTCTCATTTTTCCTGACCGCAACCATAACCACCTTCTATTTGGCCTCTGAAGCGCCGCCGGGGTCTGCGAGGGAAAAACGCTTTCTGCTGCTGTCCGGTGTATCGTGCGGCCTGGCCTTTCTGACCAAGGGTTTTCTTGCCTTTGCCGTGCCGGTTTTGGCACTGGCTCCCTATCTGGTCTGGCAGCGCCGTTATTTTGACTTGTTTCGCATGAGCTGGCTGCCAATTCTTACCGCTGCACTGGTGGCATTGCCGTGGGGGATATTAATCCATCTAAGGGAACCTGATTTCTGGCGATATTTTTTCTGGAACGAGCATATCCGCCGCTTCATGGGCGACGATGCCCAACATCAAAAATCTTTCTGGTTTTTTCTCCTGACCGCACCGGGCATGTTCATGCCCTGGACATTCATGGCCCCTGCGGCAATGGCAGGAATTAGAGAGCTATTACATGAACAGGGGCCGCAAGGCCGGTTAATGAGATTGTCCATCTGCTGGCTGTTACTACCCTTTTTGTTTTTTTCGTTTTCGCACGGAAAATTACTGACCTATATTCTTCCCTGCTTTTCCCCTTTTGCCATTCTCATGGCCTTTAGCCTTTTAAATGTCCTCAAGAAAGAGGGGCGTAATAATTTTTTTCAGTGGGGAGCTGCTGGAAGCGCAATGCTTTTCGGTCTGATCTTGCTTGCCTTCGTATATGTTCAGCTTTTTGGTTATCATGGGTTTCGTCCGTATAGCCGGCCTTGGAAAGCGGTGATGGCCGCTAATGCCCTTGTTTTTATCATTTTATCCTGTGGTTGGGCTTTCAGAAGCCGGGATAGAATAAAAAAAATTATATACTTTGGCCTTTCGCCGTTTCTTCTATTTTTGACTGTCCACTTTATTTTGCCTGACCGGATCATGGAAGAGAAAACGCCGGGCATCCTGCTGGAACGCTATAGTCAAGGCATCGGCCATGATACGATAATCATTTCAGATATAGATGCGATAGGGGCTGTCTGCTGGTACTTAAAACGCAGTGATGTGTATTTGCTCTGGCGCGCGGGTGAACTTACCTATGGCCTGGCGTATGAAGATGCAGCCGGCAGAATGCTTGACATACAATCAGCCGTACGCCGGATTGACTCTAACCGAGGAAAAACCGTTTTAGTTGCCCGGGTTAAAAGAATCAAGAGGTGGCAGGACAAGCTCCCTAAACCTGTTTACCAGGATGACAGCGGCCCGGAAGGGTATGTGCTGTGGCGGTATTGACAGATAATTTTTTATTCAAGCACTATTTAGGGGGTGTTGACTTTGAAAGCCACGTACACGTGATGGTCTATCCTGCCTTCGGCGATTTTTTCGATTTTTATCGAGACAGACTCCGGCAATTCAGAAAAATTTTCTTTTCCGGTGATGACGACTTCCCCCTGTTCCAATTGGAGAATCTCCCGCGGATCGCTTGTAAATACGGGCGTCAAA
>CAZDAB010000648.1:0-2193 GCA_964502855.1 uncultured Desulfobacteraceae bacterium
TGTCTCTATTTCATCATCTCTTTTAGCTTTACATCTATCGTACCATCAGGAAGGACATAATCAGGAGAAACATAACCTTCTTCTTCAAATCTTTTCTTTCTTATACAACCAGTTCCTCCATTCCAACAATAATTTTCAATCCATTGCTTATCTAACCAACCATTATCATAAGCCCTCTTCATTCCCGAACTTTCGTTATACCATTTACATATATTAGCCATTGTTTTTTTAACCTCTATTTTTAAAATATTTTATTTCATGAATTTTTCTCTGTGTTATTAAGATTAAGATATTTTAGTACACGCCATATTAAAAATACTATATATCAATCAATAAAAATCTTCAAATGTGATGATTGAAAATATTTTTTCCTAACAATAAAATAACGACTCTTAAAATACAATTTTTTGGGGAATATAATAAAAAGGGTGTGAAATCTGTGGGAAAATACCTTCTTGTAAGCCTTGTAAAATAAAGGGTTTTAAGATAGTAAATAGGAACGATGAACCGTCCCCTGCTCTTTTATTTAAATAAATATTATCATTAGAACTTTTGCCTGCTTTGCTTTGGGAATGAGGCACTAACGAAAATATAAACGGTTTAATCAGAAATTACTTGCCAAAAGGTACGGATTTTAGTACAATCACTACACACCAACTGAAATTTATTGAAAAAAGGCTAAATAACAGACCAAGAAAATGTCTTGGATTTAAAACACCTAATAAATCATATTTCTTGCGTTGCACTTCACAGTTGAATGTAAAAATAAAATATTTTATATAAAGGAGAAATGCCACATGAAAAAAACAGATGTTGTTGTTTTAGGAGGACTTTCGGGAATTACTGCAGGACTTAGTTGTCGTCGTCATTATCCGGAAAAAAAAGTTATATTAATCAGAAAAGAAGGAACCATTCTTATTCCATGCGGAATTCCCTATATTTTTGGAACTGTGGGCGGACCGGAAAACAATGTTATTCCCGATGGGCTGTTGGAAAAAAATGGAATTGAACTGATTACCGATGAGGCTGTTGATTTGGATAGAGAAAAAAGAATTGTTACACTTAAAAATCAAGAGCCTATTCAGTATGAAAAACTGGTTTTTGCCACAGGTTCTCTACCTTTAATTCCGCCGATACCGGGAATAGACAAAAAGAATGTTTTTCCTGTTAAAAAAGAATTTGATTACCTCAAAGAAGTACTCAAAAAAGTAGACGAAGCAAAAGATATTGTGATTATTGGTGGTGGTTTTATCGGAATAGAATTTGCAGATGAATGTCGCAAAAATAGAGATGTCAATGTAACGGTTATCGAAATGCTGGACAGATGTCTGCAACTGGCATTGGATGATGAATACTGCGATGAAGCCAGAGCTAAATTAGAAGAAACAGGAGTTAAAGTCCTGACCGATGAAAAAGTTGTATCTCTTAATGGAAAAGATGCCGTGGAATCTGTACAATTAGCTAGCGGAAAAGAAATCAAAGCAGATCTTGTCATTCTAGGTATTGGCTGTCTTCCTAATAGTCAACTTGCCGAAAAAGCCGGGCTGGAATTGGGATTTAGAAAAGGTATAAAAGTAGATCGTTTAATGCGCAGCTATACAGATAAAAACATTTTTGCCTGTGGAGATTGTTGTACCAAGGAATCCTTTTTTGATGGTAAACCCTCGGGTGTTATGTTAGCTTCTATTGCTACATCCGAAGCACGGATTGCGGGTGCGAACTTATTTTCTCCTGTCCACTATAGTTGCGGAGTGATCAGTGTATTTGCCACAATCATTAACGGACGAGCATTTGCAGTTGCCGGGCTTACCGAAAGAACTGCCAGAGAAAATGGAACTAATATCGTTATCGGGGAAGCTGCGGCAACTGATACACATCCCGGAGGAATGCCCAATTCAACAATGCTAAAGGTCAAATTGATTTTTGCCAAAAGCACAGGAATACTTCTTGGTGGAGCTATTTCAGGTGGAAAATCTACCGGAGAAATGGTTAATGTTCTGAGTGCCTGCATTCTTCATCGTATGACAGCAAACGATATAGTAATGTTCCAAATGGGAACACATCCGGCACTCACTTCATCACCAATAGCATATCCTATTGTTAATGCAGCCTGCAAAGCCGTTTTAGATATTCAGGGTTATAGGTAATATGCTTGATATTCAATGCCGGTCAGGCCATGACCGGCATTTTTTT
>CAZDAB010000649.1:0-2187 GCA_964502855.1 uncultured Desulfobacteraceae bacterium
TCAGTCTCAACATGGTTCTTTTTTTCATTTTCTGGGAGGCCATGCTGGTTCCCATGTACCTGATTATTGCCGTATGGGGCGGACCGCGCAAAGACTATGCCTCCATTAAGTTTTTTCTATACACTTTGATCGGAAGCATATTTTTGTTTGTGGCCATCATCGCGCTTTACGTGACCACCGGCACCTTTTTTATCCCCGAGTTAATGACACATCAATATAGTTTTAGTTACCAGATATGGATTTTTTTGGCGTTTACCCTGGCCTTTGCCATAAAGGTTCCCATGTTTCCCGTGCATACCTGGCTGCCCGCAGCTCATGTGGAGGCACCCACGGCGGGGAGTGTTATTCTGGCAAGTATCCTGCTTAAAATGGGAGGGTACGGGTTTTTGCGGTTCTGTCTTCCCATGGCGCCTGCGGCCACGGTTGCCTGCATGCCCTATTTGATTGTGGTTTCCATCATGTCGATTATTTTCGGCGGGTATCTTGCCCTGGGCCAGACCGATGTCAAGCGGCTGATTGCCTATTCCAGCGTGGGCCATATGGGGTTTGTGACCCTGGGAATTTTTCTGCTCAGCAATGTGGGAATCAAAGGCGCTATTTTGCAGATGGTAAACCACGGCATCACCACGGGGGCTTTGTTTATCCTGGTGGGAATGATCTATGAGCGAACCCACAGCAGAAAGATTTCAGACAATTCCGCTTTAGGGATCATGATGCCCATATATGTGAGCTTTCTGGTGATTTTCTCCCTGTCGTCGCTGGCATTTCCGGGAACCAACAGCTTTGTGGGAGAATTGCTGGTGCTGATTGCCTGCTTTACCAAGTACAAGATCGTGGGCGGGTTTGCCGTGGTGGGAGCCATCCTGGCAGCGGCCTATATGCTCCGGCTGGTTCAAAAGATGGTCTGGGGGGATTCGGACGGGCATGCGCACCCCGGGGCTCGGTCCGAGCTGTTTGACTTAAATTTCCGGGAGACGGCAACCCTGATGTTTCTCACCGTTTTTGTGTTCTGGATCGGATTTCATCCCACTCCCTTGCTCGACGTTATGGATGCCAGCACCGCCCATCTGGTCAAGCAGGTGGAGTCCGGCATGCACACGTCTCCGGCCGGGCATCATGCGGTCCTGAACGGATTGGGCGAGATGGTTAAAAACCTGTTGGCGTTTAACCATTAATGAACGCGTAAAAAGGAGTTTTTAAAAATTATCGAATGATATTGTTTCTACCCGAACTGGCATTGATCGTTATGACTCTGGTCTTTTTTTCTGTGTCATTGGCAAAGCCGAGCCAGAACCAACTGCAAGGAATGGGGCTGTTCTTGTCCGCGCTGGCCGTGGCCGCATCCGTATACACTTATGGACAAAACGGCACCCTTTTCTTTGACGCGTACCGCATCGATGCGTTTTCACAACTATTCAAGATCATCATCACCTTCGGGCTGTTTATCGTAATTTATCTGGGACAGGGTCTCTCCGGCATCGGCAACACCCTTAAAACCGAGTATTATCTGTTCCTTACGCTGAGCGCTTTCGGTCTGGCATGCATGAGCAGCGCGGTGGAACTGATTACCATCATCCTGTGTCTGGAGATCGCTTCTTTTGCCCTTTTTATCATCATTCCGTTCCGGAAACACGGGGCGTACCGCAAGCCCATGGAAGCGGGAATCAAATACGTGCTGTTCGGTGCGGCGGCCTCGGGCATCTCCCTTTACGGGATCAGCTATATCTTCGGCATGACCCACACCACCTATCTTGTGGATCTGGTCTGCATCATCCCGGGCATGATTTTTAAACAGCCGCTCATAATGATCGGTCTGGTGATGCTGCTTTGCGGCTTTTTCTACAAGCTGGCGCTTTTTCCCATGCACTTCTGGGCCCCGGATGTGTACGAGGGGGCGGCCAACGAGACGTCGGCTTTTGTGGCCACCCTTCCCAAGGTGGGGGCCGTTGCCCTGTTGATCCGGCTGATTTTTTTGGCCGGCGTGGATTCGGGCCAGTTTGCCTGGGTCCTGGCCATTCTTGCCGTGCTCTCCATGACCTTCGGGAATCTGTCGGCACTGGTGCAGACCGATATCAAGCGTCTTCTGGCATACTCCAGCATCGCCCATGCGGGCTATATCATGGTGGGTCTGGTTTGTGCCACTGAACTCGGGTTTGTCTCCGGCATTTATTATATCGCCGGTTATCT
>CAZDAB010000650.1:0-2182 GCA_964502855.1 uncultured Desulfobacteraceae bacterium
GGCTTTTTATTTCTTTTTTAAAGAAATCAACAAGGCCACGATCGTAAAATGCATCTGGTGTTTTTGATTGCGATGGGCCTGGAATTTTATTAAAATCAGATATATTATAATCTATCTGCGAAGGCATTGCAACTGCCCAAAATATACTAAGATCTTTATTGGCGTCTTCATATTTGTCCCAACCCAAAATTTTTGCATTCATGGCATTAACCTTCCTTTTTGTCTTTTTCTTGTTCTTCGAAGGCCTCTATCATCTTGCTGAGCCAGTCCCGAATTGCAATAGCGGTTTTTAAATCAAATACCATAGAAGATTGTACAAGTCGAACCACATCTCCACCCATAACGACCTCCCTGGACTTACCTAATGTTCCGTTTTTTTTAACATTATGTGTAATTTCTAAGGGTATGGGGTGTCTTTCAGAATAAAGGTGCATATGTATTTCCCCTCTAGGTGTGACTCCTCCCCAAGCGCCGTTCACATAACAATCCTGAAGATGATCGGGAATTACATATTTGAACTTAAATTTAGCCTGTTTTTTTTTATTATCGGCCATAACACCTCCTTCTTTAGTTGGTGGACAGACTTTATTTTTTAGTAGATTCTAAATATTCCTGCCCTTTTTGCTTTGCGGTTCGTTTTTTTGGAAGAAAATCTCTATCAAAATCAGCCACTATTTGGCTACACAGGCTTCTCAAATCATTCTTCCCGCCACTTTTCGACAGCAAGCTTTTAAACTCAAAATAATTGCAAGGAATTTCAGCCCCCTTGATTTTACCATCCTTGTTGATTGTAGATCTCATTGTGCTCACAGCTTCAAGTATAACTGTGCCCAGTGTTAAACCAACATCGAAATCGTCTCGATATTTTAATTTATAAGCAGCTATTTTAGATTGATAATCTTCTTTATTGTCTACAATTGTAAATTATAACATCACCGAGAGAACGAAGCTCTCTTGATATATAACTTATTATTATATTGCTTATTTTGTCAGAAGCATTCACATCGACGGAAATACGATAACCCTCTTCTGTTTGGGCATCAAGTGTGTTTTGGGGGATAAAGGCTAAAACAGAAACGGCTTAACTTATTGAAATTTTTTTGGTCGGGACGACTGGATTTGAACCAGCGACCCCAGCGTCCCGAACGCTGTGCTCTACCAGACTGAGCCACGTCCCGACTTGTTTTATCTTTTATGTCCCTAAACGTTAATTGTCAATCCTTTTATAAGGTGAAAGGATTGTTGACGATAATCGTCTGATCCCTGCCCGGGCCGACGGAAATAATATTAATAGGGGTTTCGGTAAGTTCTTCAATCCTGCTAAGGTAGTTTTTGGCATTTTGGGGCAGAGCATCTATTGTTCGGACATCAGATATATCTTCCGACCATCCGGGCAGAGTTTCTAATACCGGTTTACAGGCCTTAAGGATCTTTATGCTTGCCGGAAAATCATGGATAATCTCGCCGTTATATTCATAGGCGGTGCAGATTTTAAGGGATTCCAGCTCTCCCAATACATCCAGTTTAGTTATCGCAAGACCGGTAAGCCCATTCAGGCGCGCAGAATTTCTCAGTAAAACCGAGTCAAGCCATCCACACCGGCGCTTTCGCCCGGTTGTCGCACCGAATTCCGCGCCTTTTACTTGAATGGCGTCACCAATTTCATCAAAAAGCTCTGTAGGGAAGGGCCCTTCGCCCACACGGGTTGTATAAGCTTTTACGATACCGACAACACCGGTGATTTCTTTTGGGCCGATACCTGATCCGCAACAGGCATTCCCGGATATGGTGTTTGAAGACGTAACATAAGGATAGGTGCCGTGATCGATATCAAGGTGCGTGCCTTGGGCGCCCTCAAAAAGGATCTGCTTGTTTGCCTTGATTGCCTGGTTCATCACAACAGAGATGTTGACAACATGGGGGGCGAGCCTTTCCGCATACCCCTTATACTGATCGATAATGCTTTCGGGATCTATGGTTTCCGAGGAAAGGTAATGTTTAAGGTAGAAATTCTTTTCTTCCATGACCGTTCTTATCTTTTCGGTAAAGCCCTCGAAATCAATCAGTTCAACAAAGCGAATTCCCCTGCGGCAGGCCTTGTCTTCGTAACAGGGGCCTATTCCACGTCCTGTGGTTCCTATTTTTTTGTCACCTTTTTTCTTTTCACGGGCAAGATCTATCT
>CAZDAB010000651.1:0-2180 GCA_964502855.1 uncultured Desulfobacteraceae bacterium
TCGCTAATATGAACCAAATCTCAGGTCGACAAGAGTTGTAAACTTCGGAAATTTATAAATCCTGATACAAAATCATACCTTTACAATCCCCATAAATATTGGTATAGCAACTTGGACCCGTATAAGCGGCTCAGTCCAACATGGTTTTATCCTTCATCCCGCTGAAGGATGATCAAAAGCTCCCTGACCCACTATCTATCACTGCTAATCTTACAACTTTGCTCAATCCAACATGCGGGACAAAGGATAAAACCCTATACGTTAGCCTCTTTTTTTATTGGAATTTTTAATTCCCATTTATATATTCCTTATGATAGGAAACTTTTTTTAAAGGTTCCTACTCTGTTTAAATACAAGAGGAGAGGGTGTCATGTCTATCCGGAGTAAGAAGGTTTTTTTGGGCTTTGCAATCATAGTGTTAAGTTGCATTATCTACAATCCGGCCTTTACAAAACCTAATCATCCTAAAGAAGCGGCAAAAAACGTTATTCTTCTGATCAGTGACGGCGCCGGATTTAACGCTTTTGAGGTCGGCAATTACTATCAGTTTGGTGAAAAAATGCCGGAACTTTACCGGGATTTTCCCATAAAAATCGCCTCTAAAACGGATATGCTGAATTTTATAGATAAAAACGGCGATCCCGTGGAACTGGACAGCAGCAGTTTGGTGTGTCCGGGATGTAAATATTCCGAGATTTGCACTTGCGACTATTCCAAATGGTCCGCCATGCCACAGGGCTATAATCCCATTGAAATGTGGAAAAATTTTAACTACGTTAAGGAAGATGATAATTTTCTGGCGTTTACTGGATCTGCTGCAGCGGCTACGGCGCTTTACACGGGTGTAAAAACCACTCGCGGCCGTATGGGAATGACGTGGGATGAGATTCCACTGACACTAATCACCGAAATTGCGGATTCCTTGGGTAAAGCAACGGGTGCCGTTACCAGCGTTCAATGGTCCCATGCGACTCCGGGTGCTGTTTGGAGCCATAAAAAGAACCGTAACTTGTACGCAGATATTGCACACCAAATGATCTATGACAGCGGTCTTGATGTCATTATGGGCTGTGGTAACCCCATGGAGAGATCTAAATATAAGTATGTGGGCGGTAAAGCCACCTGGGCGGACATTACGGATAATGACGGCGCCAACGGGTTCGTTTATATTCACCGGGTCGATGATTTTAAAAAGCTTGCCGGGGGAGAGATCAACGGCGGCATTCCAACCAAAGTCATGGGTATTCCTCATGCCACAAAAACCCTGTCCGGCAATCCCAATGATGTTCCGACCCTTGAGACCCTGGCCATGGGGGCGATCCAGGTGCTCTCTCAAAACCCGAAGGGTTTTTTCCTGATGATCGAAGGCGGGGCTGTGGACTGGGAAAACCATGCCAATAACATTGAAAGCATGGTGAAAGAGCAGGCAGACTTCAACAACGCTGTGGGGGCTATTAAGAAATGGGTGGAGAAAAAAAGCAACTGGAAAGAAACCCTGGTTATTGTCACCGCCGACCATGAGTGCGGCATGCTGTGGGGTCCGGGAACCTACACGGATAATGATTGCAACCCGGATGACAAGTGCACGGCAGGCTATTATGACTCCGGTATCGACACGTTTAATGGCTGGCAGCACGTAATAAACAACGGTAAGCATAATATCCCCGGTGTTCAGTATGGCTCCAGGGGCCATACCCGAGCGCTTGTTCCGGTCTTTGCAAAAGGTTTCGGCGCTGATCTGTTCCTTGATTTGGTTCGGGGTAGAGATACCACGGCAGGCTCATTCTGGGGTTTTTCCGGACAGTATATTGACAATACGGATATTTTTACCGTTATGAACGCCGCTATGAATCCTCCTCCGAATACTTTCAATCCGTAGCCGGGATTAACTTTTCACCGCTGTTGAATAAAGAGTCACGCGCAGACGTAACCCCAAATTCTGAATTCCGGAAAATCTTTATTGAAAATGTATTTTGGAATTGATAAGGATTTCAAGTTTCGTAATGAATTCGGAAAACACGGCCAAACGCCCTCAAAAGGAGAGAATACCATGAACTCACAAATTCCTACCCGTGAACAGGCCTATAACCTCCTAACAGAATACAATAAAAATGAAAGCCTTATCAAACACGCTCTGGCCGTTGAAGGGGTGATGCGCTATTTTGCCCGCAAACGAGGTG
>CAZDAB010000652.1:0-2179 GCA_964502855.1 uncultured Desulfobacteraceae bacterium
GGAAATACAGAGCGGATATCTATGAACTTATAAAAAAATATAATCTTAAACTTACCGATTTTAGAAATAAGTAGGATAGCTGTTTGGCAATCCTGTGACCGTAACAACCTGATACCCATCCCCCGTAACATTTTTCACTCCTTGCGCCTGTTTGATAGGCGAACGGATCTTCAGCATTCCATCTTTCCATTATTGTTATCCCGCCTGTCTGAGCCAGGCGTAGATCCCGCTATCGGGGTTCCGTTAAACCGGAATTTGTTTAACCGGGATAATACTTTTTTTTCTGATTCCCACATTTTTATGTTTAGAAATCATTTCCCCTGCCGATAAAATACTCAGGGTATTCAATGCGTATCCTGCAACAAATTACAGCGGGTAATTTTGCAAAAAAACATATTTTTTAATGATCACTTAATATTCAGTAAAAATGCGCAAAAAAACATTAGGTTACATAACGGCACTTTTTTTAGTCTTATCCTTAATTTGCATCCCTGACACACTCTCTGCGTCTGATACAACCAAAAATTATACGAGGTTGATGGAATTGATTAATATGAAGGATAGAGAAGGTCCCTTTTTCGCATTTAATGAATTTGAACAATCTTTTGATCGAGATTTGCACAAAGCAAATATTGAATTCTTAAATCAACACCCTGATTTAATAAAAAAAATTCAGTCAGATCTTAATGACCTGTCGGTTCGATGGCGTATAGAAAATATCTCACACCGGCTTTTGTATGTCCCGGAGACAAGAAAAGAATATGCAGCTTTATTTGAAAGCTATTGTAACGATGTGATCGGTGACATTCTAAAACTTACGGAACTTAAAAACCCCTATATAAAAATTCATACACTGGGAGATTATAAGCCTGAAAATTCAGGAACAAATGGTATTAATGTCTTTATCGTTCATAATCTGGTAAAAGAATATGTAACGAGTTATGTGTTTTCAAGTGATGCTCAAAAACAAATCTCCATCGAACTGACCGGTAAGGTTTTTCCGGGTGAAGTGGGTTCCTATTCCAGTTATGTATATCTGAACGAAAACGGATCATTAGAATTTATTAGGGATTGTTATACGATTTGGCAGAATAGTGCAAAAAATCCGTATACTGCTTTAATGACTCCTGTGGAGGAAACACTCCATATTGCCTTGAGACGGTATACTGAAAAAGCGATTAAAGATGAAATAGAAAATAGTGCGGCTAAAACTTTAAAGGAAGTGGAACCCATCGTCGAGGACTGGATTTCAGTTGAAGAAGCGATTGTGGGAGGACTGGTTTACGCGCTATTGCCGTCAATCATTGAAAAACATATTCATAATCTGCCCGAATCTTTTGTCCGATCGGATATTGAAACCAAAAGCGAATTCAAAAAATACCGGCACTTAAGAAAAGGAATAAAAATCGTAGAACAACTGGGGTACAAAAAGTCCATTAAAATATACCGGGATGATCCTACAACCTTCCGTAATCTTTTGATATAAATTTTTCCTTTTCAAAAAAGAAAGAGGGTGAAAATGCCGTTCCCCCTCTTTCTTATGCTGCCTTTGTTAATTGACGTCCGGTTGTTATTTAATGATCTCATAGGCGGTAACTGTGATCAGTTTCTCGCCTTCGCTTTCCAGTACAGTCCCCTTTACCTGAACTTTCATGCCTACATGAGTGAGTAGTTCATTGCCCTGTTCGTTGTCGGCAATGTCAAAAATCTGTCCATCATTGTCCACGAGCTGATTGGAATCATTGATTGTTCCGGTAATCATAATTCCCTGCTCTTGTTCCGCGGCTTTCTTTTCGGCAGATAAGGCCACGCCCGACATCATAACAACCATAAACAGCGCACATACTACCAGACAAATTGTTCTTTTCATTACATCCTCCTTTTTTTCCCCGACAATGCCGGGAATGTTTAGTTCAATACTATAGCGCAAAACAATTCTCCCATTTGACGAACATCTTAAAAATATACTTCATTTCATTTGCGCTATGATTATAAACTGCAATTGATGTGCCAAATCTAATAAAAAATTTAACCTACTGATATTTATACAATATCAGTCTCATTGTTAAAAAAAAAACAGGCAAGCATATGAAGTATATTTCATACATCAAACTTAGGATTTCCGAGAAGAATAAACACTCAAGTATTTGTAAAATAATGACTATCCACTGAAGGGAAT
>CAZDAB010000653.1:0-2169 GCA_964502855.1 uncultured Desulfobacteraceae bacterium
ACCATTTTTTGACGCTTAACCGGATCATACCTGAAAATATCGCCACCGGTATACCCTATCCAAAAATCGAAAAAACGGAGCCACAGTTTCTCACACCTGACCAAGACAACCGCTTAATTTGCAACTTTAGTGAACGGAGAAATCTGGGCACGCCCCTCAAAACATAAGTTCCCACTAATCTATTAGAGAATCTTATTATTTGAGGGGCGTCCAGGTAGTCCTCACGCATGCCGGGTGGTGTGGGGGCTAGGGGTTAAATTCCCCCGGCTACCCGATTGGCCGCTACTATATGGCAGTAATAAGTACGTCTATTGCAATGTCCAGAATCCGGTATACAAGTTTTTGAATCCTTGCTCTTGCAGCAATTGACTGTGTGTTTACGAAAATCTGAGCAACTTTCTTCTGGGATTTTAAAAGGCTCTTAACCTCTTCTTCTGTGAGTTGTCCTTCGGATTTCATGGCAAGCCACCGAGCAGTGTTCGCCGAACATTCCTTGACGAAATCAACGCCATCCTTTTTGCCAGCTTCAAGGAGTTCCTTAAACTCCTTCTTGATCTCATCGAGAGACTTCTCTTTAATCGAGTCGAGAATTGTGTCTATGTCTTTCATGGTGACCTCCTATTTAGTTGGTGCGCCTCTGCGGACTTTCTCTCCCCTGATTGCTTGATCATATGCTAATGTGCATTGTCTTTTCTGTTCACCAGCATATATCTTACCAAATGTCTTGCCATTTTTCAGCCAAGTTACATTGTCCTCGAACATACTCCGAAGTACCTGAATGTTGTATATCCGCGATTTATCCTTCATCCCTTCTGCATACGTTTCGGCTTCGCGAAACTTCAGGTCTCCAGTGCTTTCCGCCTGTTCAACTTTAATGGTGTCTACTGGTAGTGCAGTTTCTGTCGTGAAATCATCAATGAATTTCAAGTGGTATGCTTTGAGTTGAGTGAGATGTTCATAACTGGTTGCGGAATAGTTTGAAAGCGTGACACATCCGGATATTAGGAATACAAATGACAGTGCAAAAAAAATCCCTAGTGGAAATTTGGCTGGAACGCGCTTCCGAATGATTTTCATAACCCATACCTCCTTCTTTTGGTACAACCACTCAAAGGTAAAAGCCGGAAATATTTCCCTTTCAGAATTAATAGCAGGTTTGCCTCTTTGCCTCACCCCCTTTCACATGCTGTTTTCGGTTAACGCTCAAGCTAACCAGTGGCGCCAGTAGCCTTGCAATAAAAAACGCCTCTTTTCTCGCCATCTGGTTAAGCGCCTTGTTCTGTTTGCTTTTCTTTTAGTTCTTTTATTTCATTTTCGATATTTTCATCCCACTTTTGTAAACCTAAATTCATGAAATTAAGTAATGACTTGAAATCATCATGTCCCACAACTTTTCTTGAATAAGTCGTCGCTCGGTAAAGTGATGAATATCGGTTATAGATTGAAAAGCTCTCATCCAGGAGGTTTTCTATCTCCTCTTTATTCAGAGGATTGTTTACCAAAATTTGATTATTGCCAAGTGACACCTTTGCCCCGAGATGGGCAATTATATTGTGTCGCCATATGATCAGTTTATAAACAAGGGGATTTCGCCTACTTGCAAACCAGATGTCTTTGTCGAGTTGTTCACTTTCTGGTATACGGTTATCTCTGGAGAGCGAGTCAACAAAGGCGTTGTCCTTTAATCTTCCACGGAAATGATCTTCTTCAAAAAAATGAAGATTTGCCTTGATGGTTTCAAGCAAGTTGTAAAGATTAAGACTAGTTGACTCTTGATCGAAGACTCTGCAAAGATGCAAAAGTCGTGCATCACCAAGGGAATTGAAAGTAAAATGCCAAAACGTATTTGATTGGCTAAATGCCTTAGCGTTTTCTTTTATCGTCGAAGTTATATCACAGTAAAGGCGATGGTAAATGTTGGCATCAACTATTTCTTGGCCTAATGCGTCAAGAAGCTTGTTGAGATCCTCTGAGTTTTTGACCTTAATTTCCATTGGTATTTAGAAACAGAACGTTCCGGGTAACTTGCCGGACGATAACCCGACAATGGGTTTAATGATCTTTACTTAACAGCGACTCTACCATCCCGGTTAAGTTCAGCCGGTTGGTTATATTAAACTCAATGCCGTTGAATTAAGGTTTTGATAAAAATTATCTCTTGTATTTTTG
>CAZDAB010000654.1:0-2168 GCA_964502855.1 uncultured Desulfobacteraceae bacterium
CTCTGGCCGGTGAGGTTCGATTCGTTTTTGAAAGCCTGACCGGCATGCAGGAACTCTGGGGAGGGGAGCAGCATCTTATCAACTTTTATTCTCACTCCTGTCCCCGGTTGTACGAATTAAACACCGTTGCGTACTGGATCATCGAAAAGCGGGCTCACTCCGCCAGACTCAGGGCCCAAATCAATCAAATCGCCCAGGTTGCCATTGAGTTATCCGTCAAAAGAGGAAAGACTTCATTAACCATTCTAAAAGCTGAAAATCGCGAACTGGATACGATAAACAAATCATTTAATTACTGGAGCAAAGATCTTAGAATTACGTTCGATTCAGAAAAGCGTTCAACCGAGTGGTTTGATCTGGGGTTGCGTTTAAAAGAATTTCGTACACGGCGTGGCCTCTCTCAAACAGAACTGGCAAAACTTGTCGGCGTGACACCGAGCACCATTTCCCAGGTGGAGAGCAACATCATATATCCGTCTTTACCCGCGCTTCTCAAAATGGCGGAAGTCCTGGCTGTTGAGTTAAGTTCTTTTTTCAAGGAATCCATTGATATGAGCACCCGGATGATTTTTCCTTCCGGGGAAGCGGTGGATATGAAGTTGCCGAATTTGCCAAGAGGGAATATTTATGCAAAGCTATTGATACCCGTGGATTTCAATCCCAAAGCCGAACCTTACCTTCTTGAAATTCCGCCTAAAAAAACTCTGCCCTCTCATTTTTTTATCCATAAGGGAGAGGAAATCGGCTACTTGTTATCGGGGAAACTGCAACTGAAACTGGAAAAGTCCGTACATAACGTCCGTTCCGGGGATGTAATTTATTTTACCTCTGAAATGCCCTCCCAGTGGAAAAATCCTGGCCCGGGTACGGCTAAGTTGCTTTGGATCAAGATCAAGTAACACCACAGATTCGATATATCCTCAAATGGTCTTTTTGCTTGCCCAGTTAAATTCGTATTTAATATTTAACCGGGGCCCAATCTCTGTGTTATGTTCAAAAAATTTATTCGTCAACGTTCGGTGGCGAATAACTCCTCAAAATATTAAACACATGCCTTGATCTTGAACAAAAGTCCTCATTTATGGATGGATACGAATTCAGTGTGCTTTGGCGCAGGGTTGGTAAAAAAGTTCTGTAAGTAAAAAAACTCTTGACATTAAATATATTTTAAAGTATATTTAACATACTGATATTTTAAATAAATACTAATAAAAAATTAAATTTTTAAGTAATACTAACAGGCCCAGATAAGGAAAAAAGGTAATATAGCAATGCCTACTGTATTTGAAAATGCCATTATATCCAAAATCCACCGCCTAATTTTACGAATTCCTTTATTAATAAGGTTCTATGGCAATTTTGCTTGCACCCAAGTATTACATCTAAATCTTTATAAACCTATGGTTTATAATACTTCTACAATTTTGGTGGTGAATTTAGGATATCTAAAGCGTGAAAAATACAAACAATGGTAACACAAATAAAGGAGGTGCATTATGAACATGAAAATTGCATTGATTGACAACGATTATTTGGTTCGGGCAAAAACGGATCTTGATTTAACGGGCAAAGATGAACCGTTCAGAAAATTTTTTCAGCAAATCAAGAAGGAATTATTGCCGGGACAGAGAGCGTATCTTGAAATTAAGAATTCAGAAACCGATCCAATCACTTTTGAGATTTCCCATTTGGATTGCCCTCTTTTTTAAAAGGAGGTTACACGGGCGCAATTGTATAAAGAGGGAGCAGATTACTTGTAATTACATGTGACGAAACGGGGTGACACATTATTTTGCATCATCTCGTTTTTGCTTTTGGTTAACCGCTACTATTTGCAATCCATCAAGAATAATTGATTTGGGTTTTAAACCGCGCCTTTTACCCCCTGTCGTTCTTTATTAAATTCAACTCCCCGCCAGAAATCAAGTGTCATCGGAATATCAATACCTTTTGAAATAGTATCGAAACTCCATCGCAGCAGTTGTACTTATTTTTATAGGGAAATTGCTATGGATTGTTGATTGCCGAATCCTATTTGTTTGTGGTACGGTTTTAAGGATGATTTCCTTGCTGTTTGACCAATCTCTTTCTTTTTCAAAGCAGAAAACTTTTTTACTATAGCGCTCAGATAAATTAAGACAGTTTTGCTCAGATAAGTTGAGACATTT
>CAZDAB010000655.1:0-2166 GCA_964502855.1 uncultured Desulfobacteraceae bacterium
TCTTTTCACTTTCAAAAAGTTACAGCATGCCCGGCTGGCGGGTGGGTTTTTGTGTGGGGAACAGCGAAGTTGTGGGAGCCCTTCGCCGGATAAAAAGTTACCTTGATTATGGTATTTTTCAGCCGATTCAGATTGCATCCATCATCGCCCTAAACGGTCCCCAGGAATGTGTCAAGGAAATATGTGATGTCTATAAAAAACGAAGGGATGCTTTGATATCAGGCCTCAACCGGGTGGGCTGGGGGACGGAGAGCCCTAAAGCAACCATGTTTGTTTGGACCAAAATCCCTGACAAATTTATTAAAATGGGATCTGTGGAATTTTCCAAAATGCTCATTAATGAGGCCCAGGTTGCGGTTTCACCGGGTCTTGGATTTGGCGAGTACGGTGACGAATATGTGCGTTTTGCTTTGATAGAAAACGAGATGCGTATAAACCAGGCCATAAGAGGAATACGAAAGATAATGTAACCCTATTTGAGCGAAAGTCGAGGATGCCCCATATTCGAGGCATCAAGGGCGAAGCCGTAGTCGTCTACTGCGAGCCCTTGATAACGAAGAAGATGGGGTATCATCGGCTTTCCTGAAAGGTAAACAAAATAGGATTTTTTTATCAATTTATTTCTCATTTATAGAAGAGTTATGAAAATGTAGTTGAATTTTCTAAAATGTATAATAAATCAAACACATCAAATATTTTTCCTATTTTGTTTACGATCAATTAGGGTGTAATTCCTGTTCAGGAGCGAATCGCATGAAAAAAATAAATATTGGTTTGCTCGGCTGCGGCACGATCGGCACAGGTGTTGCAAAGATTCTTATTCAAAACAGGGACCTTATCCGCGCCCGGGTGGGAGCCGATCTGAACTTGAAATATGTTGCCGATATCGACCTGAAAACGGATCGCGGCATACGATTTGATAAGGGAGTCTTTATCAGCGATGCGTATAAAGTGGTGGATGACCCTGATATTGATATCATTATCGAACTGATCGGGGGAGAAGGGATTGCCAAGGATCTTATTTTAAGCGCCATTGATAAGGGCAAACAGATAGTTACCGCAAACAAGGCACTGCTTGCCGTTCATGGTAATGCCCTATTCAAGGCCGCAACCCAAAAAGGGGTAGATCTTGCCTTTGAAGCCGCCGTGGGCGGCTGCATGCCGATCATCAAATCACTGCGGGAATCTCTGGCAGGAAATCACATAAAATCCATGGCCGGCATCCTGAACGGTACCTGTAACTATATTCTCTCCACCAGCACGGATGACGGGAGCAGTTTTGAAACCGTGCTGGCCAAAGCACAAAAAAACGGGTATGCCGAGGCGGACCCGAGCCTGGATATTGAAGGCATCGATACCGCCCACAAACTTGCCATTCTCACCTCCCTTGCCTACGGCATGGAGATTAATTTTAAGGATATATACATTGAAGGCATCTCTAATATAGACCCTATGGATATCGATTTCTCCGGACAGTTTGGATACAGGATTAAACTTCTGGCCATCAGCAAGAACCTGGGCGACACCATAGAGGCAAGAGTGCATCCCACCATGATTCCTTTTGACAATCCGCTTTCCAGTGTGGGCGGCACCCTTAATGCCGTGACCATCTCCGGTGATGCCATCGGTGATATGATGCTTTACGGATACGGAGCCGGGATGATGCCCACTGCCAGTGCCGTGGTCGGCGACACGGTCGATCTGGCCCGAAACCTTTTAACCGGATCAAAAGGCCGGGTTCCGTTACTTTCATACCAGATGAATAATATCCGGAAAATTCCCGTTATTCGGCTTGATGAAATCAGAACGTATTATTATTTCAGATTTGCCGCCGCGGACCGACCCGGTGTGCTGTCAAAAATATCGGGTATTCTGGGTGATTATCACATCAGCATAAAATCGGTGCACCAGAAAGGACGAAAAACCAAAGGCTCGGTACCCATTGTCATGCTCACCCACCTTGCCAAAGAAGCTGATGTACAAAAGGCGTTATCCGAAATTATGAATCTCGACGTGGTCAGTGCCAAACCTGTTCTCATAAGAATAGAGGATGAAAACCAAGAAGATTGAATATCGAATGTGAGGTGCCATGCATATCGTCTGCTCCGACTTGGAAGGAATTTTTGTACCGGAAATATGGATAAATGTGGCCGAAAAAACAGGCAT
>CAZDAB010000656.1:0-2164 GCA_964502855.1 uncultured Desulfobacteraceae bacterium
CCGCAAGGGCGAGGGGCATGGATGCCCCGAGTCAACACGAAAATTTTAACCACAGTAATACGGGTAGTATTTCGAGGATTAACCCACCAAAGTTCGGTGGCGGGTTAAAATTTGAGTCTGACGCAGATATTGGCGAAAAAGACAGTTTTCGTTCGGGCACTGACTAGTGTCCATCCATAAATGAGGATTTTTGTTCAAGATCAAGGCATGTGAAAAAAATAACCACAGGCATATGTTTAATATTCCGAGGATTATTTTTTGAACATAACGAAGAGATTGGGCAAAAAGACCATTTATGGATGCACACTAACTCGTGTGCTTGGTGGGACAACCACTAAAAGCAACCATCAATAATAGTTTTTAATTTTACAAGTCAAACCCATAAAAATCATCTATGACCGGCATATTTAATGCGTATAGAGAAAAACTAATCCGCTCGTAAAAATTGGGGGACAGGGTACAATGTCTGATCTGATTGATAAAGCTAAAGAAAAAATCGAAGCGATCTCCCTGGAAGTCGTGACAATGGAGGAGAATGACATTCCTGCCATGGGGAAAATTTTAAATCTTCTTTGTAATATGGAAAAGGATGCCGAAAAAATCGGCCGGCTTGATTTTTCAAACTTGATATCCGCTCTTAACATATATCTTGAAAAAGCAGTCTTAGGAAAAATCGATAATTTTGAGCTGTTTGAACAGGGGCTTGACCATCTGAGCGCCATTCACCGGTGTATCTGCAACGATGAAGCGTATACTGATGATATATCCGGTTTACTCAATGAACTGGGGTTTAAGCCGTCCGATTCCGTAAAGGAAACAAAAGAACCGCGAAATGATCAGACAGACATTGAAAATGATACAGAGACGGAACGTAACGGGAAAGATGAAAGCTCTGTACCGCCTATCGATAAAAAAGGGATAAAAAAGGACAAAAATCCTCCGGATCAAGACTTGAGCGCAGAAGACCGGGAAATACTTTCGGATTTTGTAATGGAGTCCCTGGAGAGCTTAGAGACCGTTGAGGTCAGCTTAATGGATCTTGAACAGGACCCCGGTGATCTTGACAGCATAAATGCAATTTTCAGGTCTTTTCATACCATTAAAGGCGTTTCTGCTTTTCTCAATTTAGAAAGGATAAATATGCTGGCCCACCGTGCTGAAAATCTTCTGGACAAGGCCAGAAGCGGCGAGATCGGGATACAAGCAACGGTTATCGATATTATCCTTGAATCGGTAGATGCACTAAAAAAACTGATCGTAGGTGTTCAGAACGGATTGGAAAACGGTGTTTCTCTGGATATCGGTTTAGACATTACTCCTCTTGTTAATCGGATTGATGAGATTCAGGAAAAAGCAGATCAGATCGGTAATAAACCGGTTGGCGAAATCATGATTCAAAAAGGCCAAATCACTCCGGAAAAACTGGAAAAAGGGCTTGAAAGACAAAAACAAGAGCCGGGAAAAAAGATCGGGCAGATTCTTGTGGAAGACAAAAGTGTGGAATCCAAAGCCGTAGTGGGCGCCCTCAGGGATCAAAAAAAGACCGGGATACGGCATATGGACCTTCAGGTTAAGGTTGACACAAAAAAGCTGGACAACCTGATAGATTTGACCGGAGAGCTGGTCATTGCTCAGAGCATGCTCCGGCAGAACCCGGTGATTCTTGCAGCCCGGGATCAAAAACTAATGCACAACCTGGGTCAATTGAATCAGATCACCTCCGGTCTTCAGACCACGGCCATGGCCATGCGCATGGTTCCGATTAAAAGCACGTTTCATAAAATGGTAAGACTGGTCAGGGACCTGGCCAAAAATTCCGGCAAACAAGTCAAACTGGAAATGTCCGGGGAAGATACCGAAATCGACCGGAATGTGGTTGATGAATTGTACGAACCCATGGTTCACATGATCCGGAACTCGGTTGATCATGGTATTGGGACACCTGAAGAAAGAAAAAAACAAGGTAAAAATAAAAGCGGCACCATCCATCTTATAGCCTATCACCAGGCAGGAAACATTGTTGTCGAAATTTCAGATGACGGCCAGGGCCTTAATAAGGATAGGATCATAGAAAAAGCCAAAGCAAACCATCTCATAACCGATGAGAGTAAACTCTCCGAATCTGAAATTTACAACCTGATATTTCAACCCGGTTTTTCCACGG
>CAZDAB010000657.1:0-2156 GCA_964502855.1 uncultured Desulfobacteraceae bacterium
AGAAGATTACAGCTGCGCACCCTGCGCCTTGCATCTTCGGCAAACTCGACAATCAATCAGTTTAGGTTTTTGTATATTATTAAAAAAAAACATGATCGTCAAACCCTTATGGCGATACCAAAAAATAAACAGATTTATCTGTTTTTCCTTTACTTAATTGAATGTTATTGTTAAAAATTATACAGTCGTTGCGCGATTCTATATCATGCGGCTTCGCGGCACTAAAAAAAAGGAATATATAATATTATCAGGTCATTGATTTTTGAACCTTATGTATTTTGAGTGAAAAGCGTTTTGATAAATGTTTACGCTTAAAGGAGATTAACACAGATGAACATCAGCAGAAGGTTGGGTATTTTGGTTGTTTGTGCTGTACCGGCCGTAATCGGCGGCGGTATTGTTTATGCTTTATTTGATAGCTATGTCCCGGTTTTCGTTTATGAAACCCTTCTTTTATTTGTGGCTGGAGGATTTGCGAGTAAGTAAAACACCTTCCCTTATTTTTTTACACGATATCTTTCTCGATTATAACAACACCATCTCCAATAGAACTTAGGGGCTTCGCCCCAATTGGAATAATGGCCCCGGTGAAATAGAAAAAAAGTTTCACCTCGGTAAGATCTGCCGGCCTTGTCCCGGTATTTTCACGGGGACTTACGGGGCAGGCTGGGTAAAAATGATGGAGTAATGGAATGATGGGTTTGAAGGCGTCTTTTCCAATTAAAATGGTTTGTTTCCGCTTTTATCCCCAATATTCCAGCATTCCATTTTTTCATTCTTCCATTCTGATGGCATAAACAGGTTACCATTAACAAACCTGTATTTTAGAAAAATTGTAGAATTTCCGGGATGTTTAATTAGGAAGGGGGATGCTGTTGATCTTATTGTCGCCAATGAACTTCAAGGTTGGCCGTCTCCCTGAAGTAGGAACAATATAGCCTGTGATAACGAAACGTAGTTTTTCCTTGGAGTACTATGCAGGATAGAACTTCCCATAATATTATTTTGTGGTTTTTTCTGGCCCTTTTTCTTGTGTCAGCTTTTTTTCTTGGCCGGCTTTTCTGGCCTTTTATGTCTGTTATTGTTCTTGCCGCTGTTGTAACCGGCATTTTTAAACCGGTTTATAATTTTTTAAACAGAAAAATTAATTCTCTTCTTGCATCGCTGCTAACCTGCGCTTTAATATTTTTTATCCTGTTTATCCCGACCGTTTTTTTTGTAGGCATTTTGTCAAAGGAGGCCTACGCTCTGTATCTTATGGGAAAAGGCGGGGCAATCAGCGACCAAATCAAGCCCCTGCTTGAAAGCAGCAGGGTTCTTGAAAGAATAAACCTTGTCCTTTCCAATTTAAATATGGAAATTACCGGTGAAGAATTAAATAAGGCGGTTTCAGAACTCGGAAAATTCGTCGGCCTCTTTCTATTTCAGCAGGCCAGTTCTATTGCCTCGAATGTATTCAAATTTTTTGTATATTTCTTTTTTATGCTCCTTATTATCTATTATCTTTTATTTGACGGGGACAAACTTGTTGCGTTTATCATCGATCTTTCTCCGCTCCCAAAAGAACAGGATGAAAAACTAATTCAAAAATTTAAGGACATGGCCGGTGCTATTCTTATCGGCAATGGATTTTGCGGTCTGATTCAGGGTGTGGCAGGAGGTATCGTTTTTTTTCTTTTTGATTTTAATTCACCGTTTTTATGGGGGGTTATAATGGTCCTGCTCGCGTTTCTTCCCATCATAGGAATAGGAGTTGTATTTATTCCCGCGGCTCTATATCTATTCTTAAAAATGCGGATTGCATCAGGGATATTTTTTGTTGTTTTTTACATTATACTTTCCGGTGGAATTGAATATTTGTTAAAACCAAAACTAGTGGGTAAACGGGTTAAAATGCATACGCTCCTTGTTTTTTTCTCAATTATCGGGGGATTAAAGATGTTCGGAATCCTGGGTATTATTTACGGCCCTCTGGTTGCTACTGCTTTTTTAACATTAACCGATATTTATTATACCAGTTATCAAAAATTGGTTGATCCGGTTAGGATTGAAAACTGTAAGGATTAAAATAGAAAGGGTTCAAAGTTCAGGTGGGTGTTTGATATGTTGAATACAGAAAAGTTGGCACAGATCAGTATCGAGAGCGAGATGAAAAA
>CAZDAB010000658.1:0-2143 GCA_964502855.1 uncultured Desulfobacteraceae bacterium
GCGTAGGGAAGTCGGAGTGGCCTGGAAGTGATGACGGGCAGGACAACATAACCTGTCTTGAGCGTGGGGCCATACTTCGACCGCGTTTAGGCAGTGAGTTGAAATGCGAAACAGTGGTTAGATGAGATGGTAAGGATGATGTGCGGGTTTACGGGGACCCCGCTTTAACAAAACCCAGCCGATAGCCGTTGGGGAATGGTACGGCCATCGGGTTAAGAACTCGAACTTTCCCAAATTATCATCGGTCGGTATCGCCAGTTGCATTTCTGACTGGTAACAGTAAGAAGGCATGAGTGCTCAAAGAGCTATTAACATGCAGAGTAAAGTTTCTGACTTACAGTCTAAACTGTCCCATGCAGCGAAGCAGTCGCTGGATAGGAGATTCGGGGCTCTTTACGATAAGATCTATCGTGAAGATGTTGTTCTGGAGGCCTGGAAACGAGTGAAGGCCAACAAAGGTGCGCCGGGAGTCGATAGGCAGGATTTTGAATACATTGAGCATGTTATCGGTGTTGATCAATTCCTGATGGAAGTCCGCGAGCAATTAAAAAGCGAGCGGTATAGACCGCAGCCAGTGCTGCGATGCTATATCGACAAGCCGGGCAAAGCTGAAAAAAGGCCGCTTGGAATTCCGGTTATTTTTGACCGCGTGTGCCAGATGGCGACTAAAGTGGTAATCGAACCGATATTTGAGGCCAATTTTCTGGATTGCTCTCACGGATTTCGACCTGGGCGCAGTGCCCACGACGCCATCCGCATAATAGGCCGGGCGATAACGTTTAAAGGTCAGCGTATTGTGTTAGACGCTGATATAGCCGGATTTTTCGATAATATTCGGCAGGATATTCTGCTGGAACTGGTCGAACGACGCATAGCGGACCGGCGGATTTTAAAGCTGATTCGCATGTGGCTTGAAGCCGGGGTTATGGAAGACGGTAAACATATCGCATCAAACGGTTTGGGAACCCCACAAGGCGCTGTGATATCACCCTTGTTGAGTAATATCTACCTGCATGCGTTCGATAAAATGTTCCAAATGTCGGGAATTCCGGGCACACTGGTAAGGTATGCGGATGATTTCGTGATTTTGTTGTGGCGTAACGGAAAGAAGGTAATCAAGCATGTGGAGCAGATGCTGGGACGTCTTGGGTTGAAGCTGCACCCGGATAAAACGAGTGTGGTTAAAGCCAAAGAGGGTTTTGACTTTCTCGGCGTGCACTTCCGTTTGTGTCCGGTACGTAAAAAGAATTCGAAATTAAAGAAGTATTGTACCGTATGGCCTTCAGATCGTTCGATCGGACGGATAAAGCAGCGAATACGCGAAGTAGTAGGGCGGCGTTACGGTCTATCGCTGGAAGAGTTGATAAAGGATCTGACACCGGTAATAAGGGGTTGGAACAATTATCACAAGGCGACAAGACCAGTGCTCAAGCGGCTTCGCAAACTCAATGCTTTTGTCCGCGAACGGCTACGAATATTCCTGAAGCGGAAGCACAGTGATCAATCGAGGGGCACCTGGAGAGTCCACAACAATTTAGTTGTTCGACTGGGATTATACCAGTTCGGTTAATTGCTGTAATTCAACGACAACGGTTACTGATAAACACATGGGGAAGGTTGTCGGAGAGCCGTACCGGGGAAAACCCGACGTCCGGTTCGACGAGGGGACTAAGGGAAGGAAGGTATGGAAGTCGGATTGAGGACCACCGGGAAACCAGTGGAATTGCCGCCGATACCTATAGCCACTGCACTGAGGTTCTACTCTACTAATTTTTGGCAATTAAGCCGCTATCATTTAGTAGAATCAATATGGGCAGAGCATGGCGAATTGAATATGAAGGTGCATTATATCACTTAATGTCTCGGGGAAATGACGGGCAGGATATTTATTTAAATGACGCTGATCGAAATTTGTTTTTAGAAACGATTTCGGAGATGTCGGAACGTTTTAAAATATTGAAAGAGAAGATGATAAATGATAAAAAAGTAAAAAACCAATTTGATAAACTTAATTCACAATTCGGGCTTTGAAACGAAAGTGCATGCGGTTGTTTTTAAGGAGAGGAGAAATGAAAATACCGGCTTACAAAAACCTTTTCAAACCTTTAAAACTGGATGGTCTGAGATTGAAAAATCGTATTAC
>CAZDAB010000659.1:0-2143 GCA_964502855.1 uncultured Desulfobacteraceae bacterium
GTTCACCGATTTTTCGGCAGTTTTCAGCTTCTGCCTCGGCAATCTTTTCGGCTTCGTTACGTGCCATACTAATTTTTTTTGAGGCGCTGTCCTGTGTTAACACTTCAGACAAAACTTTATCCACAGCCCAGGCAAGATTAACCGCCGTGGGCCTGGCCGCTTTTAACCTTTTGCATTCCTCTATCAGGTCGTTATTTTCAACGGTTTTATGCGGTGAATTCAAGGCGGCAAGATATACTCCGTATGCGGCCGTCACCCCTATTAAAGGCGCACCTCTTACATACATCTTCGTAATGGCCGTGATAACATCATCAACGGTTTTAAGATCCGTAATTACAAATTCATGGGGAAGACGTCTCTGGTCGATAATTTTTACAACATTTAAATCCGAATCGAGCCAAATGGGCCGAAGGTTTTTACCGTTTATTTTCATAATCAAAAAATTTAAACCTAAATTCTGAATAGTTTTAGAGGGTTGTTCGCAAGCTGCTTGTTTGCCGCATTCAATCTGTCTTCATTCGATATCACCGCTACCGCCTGTTTTTCGTTGTTGTCATCGAAATATTTTTCGGCAACGTCCATGACCTGATTACGGGTCAGCGTAAGAAGTTTTTTCTTGAATTGTTCACGGATGTCGTCCGACAAGAAAACGATCTTCCTGAAGAAAGCCTTTCTGGCTGCGGTTCCCGGTGGGTCGGGTTTGTCAATATCAGAGCATACCTGGAGGATTGATTCTTTGATGTCTTCATCGCTGAAGTTGCCGGATCTTATAAAACCCTGAGCATTATCGTATGTTTTTAGAGTAGAAACGATATGCGGATCCCTGTAAGAAGCAAAGCAAAACAGTCCGTTCTCCGTATTGTACACGGCAAATCCTCCATATGCTCCGCCTTTTTCCCGAATCTCGCGATGTAGATACAAGGATCTGAGTATTTTGCTTATCAAGGATAAGGCCGGCGCATCTTCATGTCCCAGGCGAACCGTCTTAAAAGTCTTGGCGACAAATGAAACGGATGACGATGTGCTCCACCCTTCACTGGGGATTTGATCATCACAATCGATTTCCGGTGTTACAAATCCATGCCCCGCATTTAATGATTCCGTCCCTTGTTCAAGTAAATGTTGTATGGATGATGTGGCTGAAAAAGCTGTTGAAATTGATTGCTCTTCACCAATCAGCGCCATTTTAAGGTTGTTATTTGTAAAAAGGGTTTTACTGATAACGGAAAGTTTTTCAGAGACGGATTTCAGTGTTTCGTCTCTAAGGTTGTTAGTTATCGTCTTTATGGTTTGAAGCTGTTGAATTCCGTGCCAGGCTTCGTTCAGTGCACTTGCTGGAGAAAAATTTCTTGATGCCATGGACATAGCCAACCTGTGGCCGTTTTCCACAATCGTCGATTCCAGGCCTGCACGGTATTCCAAAAAAAGGCTTTTTAAGCGCACCAAATCTGAAAAATCGAATTTAAATAAAAGTTCTTCAATAATGTCAAATAGTTGATCCTGATTGCGAATCAGGCATTTTGCGTTAAACGCAACAAGGGGTATACAAGCTCCTGCATCGTCAAAACCGGTACGGGCATGACACGATAAGCCGATACCGCCCGTATAGGCATCAATACGCTGTGCCATTTCTGTATAGTCATGTATGGCCGTGCCGACCTTGGTAAAGGCGTGACAGAAAAAAGGAACCAGGGGGACCAGGTTTTTTTGCAGTAACCCGGTTCCGGCAACTCCCAAAAAATAAAAAATACCGGAGGTTGATTGTTGATAACAAGTGGCCGGAACTGCGTCATAAGAAGTTGATGCTTTCACAATTTGAACCGTGGGGGGAATTTCTTCAAGAGCCAATGTGGGAAGACAGGAAACATCCTCTTTGTTTTCCTGGATTCGTTTTAAAGCTTGGGTATCCTTTTTTATTTTTTCAAATTCGGATGGTGTCATTTCAGCACGGATCCGTTCGAGCTCTGATGTGACTCGATGGCTTTCTCTTTGTTCCATGAGCCGATCAGGAACAAGAGAAAGAAGCACCCGGTGGGTATTATCCAAGAAATACTTTTTAATCCGGTTCTCAAGGAATGGACCTTTAGCAATCTCATTCCGAAGCCGTTGAATATCGGCATCGAACTGCAAAATTCTTACGGGA
>CAZDAB010000660.1:0-2142 GCA_964502855.1 uncultured Desulfobacteraceae bacterium
TGAATCCCAAGCCCGGAGTCACATGGAACGCGCTGCTGCGCTGGAGGATTCATCATCGTATCACCAAGCCGCCCAGGAGTATGCGATTGTGGCCGAGCGTTATCCTTCCACAAGCTATTATAAACGCTCGGTTTGGAAGGCTGCATTACTCAATATTTATCCGGCCAACTCAAAAATCGATCATAGCGCAGCACTTTTTTGGCTGAACGTCTATCTCGGACTGTCTCTATCCTCTGAGGAGAAAGAGGAGGCAGCATTATACGTTGCCATGCTGGAACACGTTGATGGTTTGCAATCCCAACTTTCCTCTTATGTTGCAGAAAAGGACAAACTCCTTGCGGTTACTCGGGAACAGTGCCGCGATATAGCGACCGGCACCCAACGGGTGAAGAAATTGGAAGCCGAACTGGCACAAGTCCGGGATGAGCTTAAGAAAATGAAAGAAGTGGATGTGCGGATGCAACGGATCAAAGATGAAATTAACAGCAGCAAATCCAACGAATTGGCTCAAAAACCATTGGAACTTAACAATGATGAAGGCAACACACAGCAATTAAGCAGACACAATGCTCTTAAACCTCAAGATTTTTTTCCCTATACGATTCAAGTCAGCTCCGGTAAGAATAAGGAAGCATCTATTCTGGAAGCAATGGAATCAAGAAACAAGGGTAATTCCGGATTCGTTTCCCATGTATATATTCCCGAAAAGGGAGATTGGTATCGTGTATTCATGGGATTTTATCGGACCGTTGAAGAAGCGGAAAAGGCCGCCGTTGAATTAAAAAAGCAAATGTATCCTCATGCCTTTGTGGTAAAGATGCCCTTTGCTATTCAAGTCGGAATTTCCTCTAAAGATGAAGAATTAAAAATACTTGAGGCCGATCTTCGATCAAAAGGATACCTGGCTTACAGCGTTCTGGACAGATTATACAATAACAAAATAAGGCTGTTGGTCGGAGCCTTCCCCACAGAAAAAGAGGCTGCAATACTCACCGAAGAGTTACAGAAAGAAGGTTTCAAGCCTACAGTGGTCCAGCGTTAAGTAGTATCCATCCATAAACGGCATCTTTCGGCCTCCGGCGGCGTTCTCGCTCGTTTTCAATCCTCGAAATAGCGCGCTATGCCTGCGGTTGAAAACTCGCTCGGGCCTTGCCGGAAACCAAAACCTACCATTTCCGGATGGACACTATCTAGTTTCCATCCTTAAATGGCCTTTACCGCAATCTCTGTGTCAATCTGCGGAATTACTTTTTCCCGCCTCTCGGGGCGCGAGACGCGCTGTTCCTTGATTTGGCTCACATTTTCCGTCCGGTAGCCAGTATGCGATTGTTCATGAAACCATAATCGCCTTTGGATCCCTGCGGTGAAAAGCCGGTGCGGACGGTTACCTGTTGAAATCCGGACTCTTCAAGAAGTGATGCAAGCGTTTGTGATCCATAAAGGCGAACAGCGTAAGTCCGGTCCCGGATTAACCCTTTTTGCTTGTTGAGAACCATTTCCCGAGCATGTATGGTATCTCCTTTAAGTTGGCGTTTCCGGCAAACAACGGTATGGTCATTAATTTCATGCCAGGCCTCGGGATTGAAATCACGCTTGATGGCATTCCCATCCGTAACATCCACGAGAAACCAGCCTCCCGGGCGAAGCAGGCGGAAAGCTTCTGATATGATCTGGCTGTCGGCAGGACTTTTGATGTAACCCAAGGAGTTTCCCATGATGAGCACATGGTCAAAACTTTCATCAGGAAATCCGGTACTCCTTGCGTCGGACTGAACGGCTTCTATGGAAAAGTTGCATTCGGCGGCCCGTGCTTTGGCATAATCAATCAGGACCTTTGAATAGTCAAGTACTGTGCAGAATTCAAATCCCCGAGCGGACAACTCCAGGCTGTGACGCCCGTGCCCGCCGCAGAGGTCTAAAATTTTGCTTTGGCTCTGGATCGGGAGCAGTTCGCAGATAACGTCCACCTCCAGGCAAGTGATATCTTCGTTGCAAACCGAACGGGCATCGGTTATCAGATAGACCTCATCAAACAGGGTTTTCCACCAGTCCGGATCTACGGTTATGCTCATGTTAAACTCCTTGAAACCTTTGCAAAACGCCCCTTTTTGCTCAATTTCTGCGTCAGGCTCAAATTTTAAT
>CAZDAB010000661.1:0-2136 GCA_964502855.1 uncultured Desulfobacteraceae bacterium
GTCTTTTTCGTCAATATCTGCGTCAGACTCAAATTTTAATCCTCGAAATACTACCCGTATTCCTGTGGTTAAAATTTTCGTCTTCCTTGATCTTAACAAAAAATCCTGGTTTTCGTTCGGGCACTAAATAAAAAAAGTGAACTATTATGGAATTATATTTAGATTCAGCAGATGTAAAGGAGATAGAAGAGGCGTTTCAGCTCGGTTTTCTTGCAGGACTTACGACCACTCCCACCTTCATGCATCGGCACGGCATAACCGATATAGACGATACAATTCTGAAATTAGCCGCTATGATGCCGGTGCTACAGATTGAAGCGCTGGGGGAAACATGCGACGAAATACACAAAGAGGCACACCGTCTTTTAAACCTTGGATTGGACACAGAAAGAACCGTATTCAAAATACCGGTCTCCATTGAGGGGGTTAAAGCCTGTAAAATGCTCAAAGATGAAGGTATAAAGGTAAACATCCATCTTGTTTACACCTTACAACAAGCTTACATGGCAATGGCCGCAGGAGCCGATTATGTGACTCCTCTGGTGGGCCGCCTGCAGGACCAAGGTCATGATGCGCTTGAACTAATAAAACAGTGCGTAAAGGCTGTAGACCATTACGGTTACCATACAAAAATCATGTTTTCTTCTGTAAGACACCCTGAACATGTGCGAAATGCTATAAATCTTGGCGTACACACCTGCACGGTACCCTGGAAAGTTATGAAACTGTTGACTGAAAACACTTTTACAGCCTTAGGGACTCGGCAATTCACAGAACATACGCAGTTGATGACAATCAGAGTTAAAGAAGTAATAAGAGAGGCAAATCCTGTCGCGACTTTGGCTGATACGGTGTTGGATTCGATTGTGCAGATGACCGAATCCGGATTGGGTGCTGTTGCCATTGTTGATAATGGGAAAGTAGTGGGCGTGTTTACTGATGGTGATTTAAGGAGACAGCTTGAAAAGAACGGAAAAACCATCTTAAGCAAAAGAATGTCGGATTTTTCATATAATCAACCGATTACAATCAGTGGAGATAGTCTGCTGTACGATGCTGTTGAGGTATTCAAACAGAAAAAGGTTGATAATATCATCGTGCTGGAAAATGATAAGCTTATCGGTATGATTGATGTTCAGGACCTGATTAAAATGAACCTGTTTGCTTGATGAATATAGAAGACATTTTTTCAAATTTGGGGGGTGAATTTATCACCCCTTTTATAGATATCATAGAAAAACTGAGACATATCAAAGCCTATCTGTTCGACTGGGACGGCGTATTTAACGCGGGTATAAAAGGAGAGGAAACAAGCAGCACTTATACGGAACCGGACTCAATGGGGACAAACCTGTTGAGATTTGGACACTTTTTAAAAAATAACGAGCTTCCCTTGTTTGGTATTATTACCGGCCAAAACAACCCATCTGTATTTCAATTTTCCAAAAGAGAGCACCTCCACTTTGTCTATTACAATTTATTGAATAAAATAGAGGCATTAAACCACATTCAAATAACACACAACATTCAGCCGGATCAGGTGGCATTTGTTTTTGATGATGTTTTAGACCTTTCCATAGCCAGCCATTGCGGCCTGAGATTTTTAATCAGAAGAGGAGCCGGCCCACTTTTCGAAACATATGTTAAAGAAAAAGGATTATGTGATTATATCAGTGCAAACAGCGGGTCACGGTACGGAGTGCGGGAAGTCTGTGAACTTGTTCTCGGAATTTCAGGTGTTTTTTCAGAGGTTATAGATAACAGAGTGGAATTTGGCAACAAGTATCATATGTACATTTCAAAACGCAACTCTGTTTCCACTGCTTTTTATACAAAAAAAGAAGGTATTATAGTTGAACAATAGGCTTCGCATTTCACGGGGCAGGAATACATTGAGTATTTCGAGGATTAACCCACCAAAGTTCGGTGGCGGGTTAATCCGCCTGAGGCGGGTTAAAATTTGAGTCTGAAACCGAAATTAGGAAAAAGGGGGCGTTTTTCAAAGGTATCACACAGTATTCACACTATGTTAGTAAATTTTTGAACATTATTGATGATAATCTCCCATCTTACCATATCGGTTCGGCCACCCTTCCAACCGTAAAGCTGTCAAGGCGGCGGCACAGCTTACAAAAA
>CAZDAB010000662.1:0-2126 GCA_964502855.1 uncultured Desulfobacteraceae bacterium
AACACCGATTTTCACGTTACGAAGTCATGCTAAATAAATTTATGATATAAAACAAGGCCATTATTGGATAATAGCATGTAAATTTAAATAGTTAACGCTATCTTGCCAAAAGATTCCAAGCGTTATCCTTATATAATATGACGCTTAAAAAGCGATATATTAAGAGTTAAAATAATCAAAATGAAAAATTGATGCATGATATTAATTCGGCAAAATTAAATTATAACCAGTAAATACAATAGGTAATTGTTGATTCCTGTCGATAAATCAAAAAACGGCCTACGAAAAATAATGCAATTTAACAATTTATAGTTGACATGTTAAGCGTCATACACTATATAAAGGGTATGCGGGATGAAAAATACTTCCTATACCCAAAGCATGAATGGCAAAAGCGCTATGAAGCCTTGAGGGCATCCTTCGTAGATCGACTGCCCGCCAAAGTTATCGCGGAGCGTTTCGGTTACTCCCAAAGCTATGTCAACCTGCTGCGACACCAGTTTGTTCACGAAAAAATCGACTTTTCCGAGCCCGTTCCGGAAGGGAAGAACAAACGGCGAAAAGTGGACGCCTTGACGCGATCCAAAATCTGCAACTATCGCGAACACCGGCTATCAGCAGGCGAAATCGTTCAGTTGCTTTCCGAAGATGAGATCGAAATATCCGTTCGCACGGTTGAGCGTATTTTGGCTGAAGAGGGTTTTCCCAGGCTTCCCAGACGCAGTCAACTTAAACTCGGATTGACCGTTAAAGGCGCCCAGGTTCCGGCTGTATCCCAGAGGATCCATATCAGTGAGTTCGATAACCGAAACATCGACTGCGATGCCGCCGGCGTTTTCCTGTTTGCTCCGTTTATCGAGAATCTCAACATTTGCCAAATCGTTCAGAAAGCCGGATTGCCAGGCAGCAAAGCGATCCCGGCCACCAGCTACTTTCTCTCATTTCTTGCGCTCAAACTTCTTGGTACCCAGCGTTACGCTCATATGGGGGAGCATTCATTTGATCCGGGAACAGGACTTTTTGCCGGTCTCAATGTGCTACCCAAGTGTACGGCCATGTCCACCTACTCCTATAGTATAGACCCTATCCATTTGCTTCGGCTGCAGGAGGTTTTTGTTTATCAGGTTGCAAAACTCGGATGGTATGACAATAAAGTAGTCAATCTTGATTTTCACACGGTACCTCATTTTGGGGATGAGTCTGTCTTGCAAAAGCACTGGGCCGGCGCCCGTAACAAGGTCATGAAAGGAGCGCTGACTCTCTTTGCCCAAGATGCTGCATCCAAGCTTATTCTTTATACCGCCGCGGACATCCAGAAGCAGGAGGCCGATGATCAAGTACTCGACTTTCTTTCTTTTTGGAAAAAGGCACAGCGAGGCCTTACCCCGACTTTTGTTTTTGACTCGAAGTTCACCAGTTACCCTAATCTGTCGACCTTAACAGAGCTGGGAGTAAAGTTTATAACGCTGCGCCGCCGGGGCAAAAAATTGCTGGACAATATTGATCATTTTGACCCATGGAAGCGCATTAACATTCCCCATGGGAAAAGAAAATATCCCAATCCATTAGTCCATGAGTCGGTTGTAGGGATGAATAATTACAATGGCCAACTGCGCCAAGTGATTGTTCGAGGCAACGGCCGGGAAAAACCTGCATTCCTGATCACGAACGATTTTGAATCTCCTGTAGAACTACTGGTAAGCAATTATTCAAGACGATGGCGTGTCGAGAATGTCATTGCGGAAGCCGTTAAATTTTTTAATCTCAATACCCTTTCTTCTCCTATTCTGATCAAAGTCCACTTTGACATTGTAATGACAATGATCGCAGATACAGTTTATGGTATGCTATCAAAAAAGCTTCGTGGTTTTGAAGATTGCGATGCGCCGAAAATCTATCGTGATTTTGTCAGAGGAAAAGGAAAAATAACTGTCAAGGGCAACGATTTAACCGTCATATATCCGAAAAGAGCTCATAACCCTATTTTGAGATCTGTTCCATGGCATAGAATGCCGGAGTCTCTAAATTGGCTTGATGGCGTCCGTCTTAAACTGAACTTTCAATAGGACCAAGTTCGAAATTATTATATTCATATGACGGTTAAACCTATCGCGAAAATCGGTGTT
>CAZDAB010000663.1:0-2121 GCA_964502855.1 uncultured Desulfobacteraceae bacterium
CGGAAAGCATCCCGGCAAAACCAATCTGACCGATGCGGACAATTCCTTGAACATCTTGAGATATTTTGTGGATAAACCCACGGCAGTTATCGTCAAGCACAACAATCCCTGCGGCGTTGCCAGATCTGATACATTGGTAGACGCGTATCAAAAGGCAAACATTGCAGACAGGGTCGCGGCATTTGGGGGATGCATAGCAGTCAACAGAGCTGTTGACCGGGCAACGGCTCAAGCCATCACCGAACAATACGCCGAAGTTGTCGTTGCCCCGGATTTTGAAGAAGGAATCATGGATATCTTTGCCAAGAAAAAAAATCTCAGGGTTATCCGTATTGGAAATATTGATCGGTTGCAGACATTTGTGGGTAAAAGATGTGTGGAATTCAAAAGCTTGATAGACGGAGGTATTATCGCCCAGTGGTCTTTTGTTCCAGCCGCCCGCACGAAGGCGGATCTAAAACTTGCCGAATGTGAATATAAAGGCAAGCACTACCGGATCAACCGGAAACCCACCGAACAGGAATATGAAAACATGCTCTTTGGCTGGCTTGTGGAATCAGGAGTAACATCAAATTCAGTCATTTACGTTAAAGATCAAGTCACCGTAGGTATCGGAACCGGTGAGCAAGACCGGGTAGGCGTTGCAGAAATTGCAAGAGACAAGGCCTATCGAAAGCTGGCAGACCGTTACTGCTTTGAAATGCATGGAAGTGCCTATAACGATCTGAAAGACGAAGATAAAAAAGCGGAAATTGATGATAGGGTTTCAAATGAAAAAGGCGGGCTGATTGGCGCTGCCATGGTCAGTGATGCCTTTTTTCCCTTTAGAGACGGTGTTGATGTGGGTCTAAAAGAAGGGATAACATCTGTGATTCACCCGGGCGGATCAGGAAATGACTACCAGTCCATCGAGGCCTGCAACGAGGTCGGCGCGACAATGGTCTATACCGGGCAGAGGAGTTTCAAACATTAAACGATTGTTAACGCAGCATGGACAAACGTCTTTATGATATTAAAAGCCCCGCCAAGCCTGTTGGCGGGGCTTTTTTTGCTCGCCATGCCGGGCAAATAAAAAAAACAGGGCCATTTCTTACATTGCATTTTTACCAACAAATAAACCCGCCTATTTATTCCTCCTGATTCCTTCGATGTCTATCAAGACCAAACCGTCTGTCTCCATTTTAACTGATAAATAATTCCACATCTTCACCAAATACTTTGTTCTTATCTGATATGTTATACCCTAAAGCCAGAACAATCTTTCGTTTTGTTTCTATTCTGCATGCCCGGCCTTGCTCTATCCGTGTAATAGTCACGGTTGATATATTGGCTTTTCGAGCAAGCTCGGCCTTGCTTATCATGAGAGATTCTCTTAATTCTCTTAGGTAGTTGTTACTCATGTCATGAACCCTGGAACCGGCTTGTCTTCACCTTGAATATAATAATGGTATTATTCTGCTTTTTTATAGTTACAATGTAATTATTTAGCCAACCTCAACATCCTCGATATCCGGTAATTCGTTCTCGGAAAACGCGGCAAATAAGAAAAGGATAACAACACACAGACAGAAAATGGCCGCTATTGCTACAATCATCAGGAATATTTTTAACATGATTGCTCACCACCTTAATTTTTTAGGTAAAAATAATTTTTGTAAAACCCCTCATAAATACTACGTCTGTGTTTCTCTTTATATATGCAAATAACATGCAAAATCATAAAGTTACAGCTACATATTGTGAATTTGCTAGGATATCAAATGGTTATGGATGTGATAGGGCGGGGATCGTGATAATAATTGATTGAAAACTATTTGAAATTGTGGAATAAATTACAAAAAAATATGAAAAGATTTACATACTTTCGGGATAAGACAAGGATAGATAACTTAGGAATATCAAGCATATTTCGAGGTTTCACAACACAGCAACACGGGATGCATCGGAATCCGAAATGTGAAGTTATTTTTGAGTGAGCCCTTAGCTACTAATCTGTCATTTCGAGTTTCTCATCCAAAGTTTTCACCGGCGGAATTACCGGCGGCTGGTAGAGCATGTAACTCTGTATGGGATACCGAGTCCCTTTCTTATGCGTTTTTTCCAGACCATCCACAAGCAACT
>CAZDAB010000664.1:0-2116 GCA_964502855.1 uncultured Desulfobacteraceae bacterium
AGGAGACACTTGAAAGGGTTTTAAATAATTCGTCTAGTTTTTTGTTAATCCCATGGATATCCCGATAATCCTCTTGAATAGGAGTTATGATGATTTTGAAGTTCAACTTGCCGCCGGTTGCTATACCCAGATTGTTTTGTAACATTTCACGAAACAATTGACTGCCAGATGCTGTTAATACGGAAATCTGCTCCTCCATATCGACGGGTATAGACGACTGCCTCAATATAAAGGGTAGAAAGCATCTTCCCCAAAAAGGAGAAACAACAGGAGATAATATCTTGTAACGCTGGAGGAGTGTTTGGGCTATATTTCTATATTCCTTAACGATGTCATCCCATACTATTGAAGAAACGGCTGATCCGAATATATCTTTAAAACGATCAGAATCTTCAATTTGGATTGCAAAAACATGATTGCGAAGTTCAGGCATAGCGGCTTTACCTATATAGAGCTATTTCAAGAAAACCTTTTTATCAATAAATGGCAGAAGACCACGGGTGTGAGCCCGTGGGAATCTACTACTTTCCCGGTTCAACCAAAAATTATGTTTTGACTCTGCATAGCATCAATTTATTATTCGTTATGTGTTTGTTTTGTCTAAGAAAATCCTTTTATCAGGCGAGCACCTTTTCCAATACGTGAACCAACATGCTCATGTATAAAGTCTATATATGCCCTGCTATGTTCGTTATGACGAAGTGCTGAACGATATATGGTACCAAGTAATTTTGAGATTTCATCAGAAGATTTAGATGAAAGATCTTCCTTAATGGCCCGATCAACCGATATGAAACCATTCTCTTCTAATTTATTCGAAAAAGCCGTCTTTTCGTCCTTAAAATGAAATCTATCTAAAAGTTGCTCGATGATCTTTTTTATAACATTGTCATTAAGACGGCCGTTTTGTTCGTCATCAAATTTACAAATTGCTGACTCAATAGCATTTGCTTGATCCTGAAGTGAAACATCTTCTGACATATGTGACAACGAAAAAAATGGTACCTTCTTATAGTTTCTGGTCGATTTCGTATCTTTGTAATAAGTACATCCGTCACATTTATCAAATGATCGCGACTCTCCACAACATAGACTACAAATGAATCCGTTGTTGTAAATGCATTTTCTTTTTCCCTTTCGAGAATTACAGATCAGACATTTTGCCATATTTCAATTCCTTTTCTTTATTTTAATTTTGTATGAATTCCTTGAATATAAGTTTGAAATAGCCAGCAGTTAAAGCCTGTGAGCAGTGAAACGGATCACAAGTTTTAACTGTCCGAGTTCATCGGCTTTACCGATTCTTCAAACTATTTCTTTGTATTCGATTCTGAAAATCGCAGTATACTTTTGATCCGTTCAATTTTTTCTTCGTCTAAACCTTCTAAATCGGCAAAATCCAACCACCCATCTTTAATCAGTCCGCCAAAAACAAAGTCAAGTACTGAATATTTGTAATTATACTCCTCATCGACTTTCTTCTTTTTCTCACTCAGGAAATCATGCAGCCGCCATATATCATCCGGTTTTTTAATTTGATTCGCTTTTTCATGAATTCTATCCGATAGTCGGCTTCAAAAGACCTTGTTTCAATAAAGGCTGGATAATTTTTGCTCGAAAATGTTCCCGATGCTTTAATCCCAGAAAGTCCATTATTTCAGATGTTGATTTTGGGGTCTTGCAAAACTCAAGAATTTTTTTGCTTTTCCCGGCTTGCTCGGTGACTTGCGAGGTGGCTTCCAGGGTACCTTCCGGGGTCAGCGGTACAATGCATTTAAAAATATCCGCCTCGATCAGTTCAGGAGCCTTTCCCCCGGAATAATGCCGGCAGTATTTAAAAAGATTTCTTACCCCGGAACCAAGCTCATCCGCGCGGCCGATTTCCTTGAAGAAACGGGCAATCACCGGGTTCTTGAGAAAGGGAGAAAAATTCGCGGGATCGATCAAACCGTGCCCCTTGTTTTCTCGTTTATCACCACACCAAGGGTTAAACATGGGCTTGATATTTATTGTATAAAGGTCATGCCAAATTTTTATTGGATGGTTTCACCTGTAAAACGATCACGAATTGCCCAAAAAGGACATTGGGGACATGTAGATCCGTCAGGATAATCTA
>CAZDAB010000665.1:0-2101 GCA_964502855.1 uncultured Desulfobacteraceae bacterium
ATGATTTAAAGAAGATGACATTCTTCTATTTAATTTCTCTCAAGAGGAATTTTACAATAACCCAACTTCCCATTTTTTCTGTGAGCCGTAGACTCTCCGAGCCGGAGGCCCAGAACCCAATATTCCAGTGTTCCAATATTCCAACATTCCAATTGTGAGCGAAGCGGACTCACTTTTGAATTTGTGAAAAGGCGTTTTCTTGACTTTTTACACTACCACTACTATAAGGTGTTTATGAAAAATCTGTTTTCTTTCCTTGATAATTTATCGGCAAAACTCGGTATTCATACAACGTATTTTCATATCATGTTTAAAGCCCTGGCTGCGGTTGCAGGCGCATACCTTATTTGGTTTGTTCTAAAACGCGTCCTTGTCTCTTTTGAGAAAAAAACCAAAAAGACCGAATTTATAAATATCAATATTCAAATTTTCAGTGTTATCCGTAAAACGCTTCTTTACGGCCTGGTTCTTGTGACCGGTACGTATCTCGTCAGACTTTTCAATATCATTCTTTTGGAAAAAATCTTTCAGGCATTCATGATTATACTTTTGGCAACTCCTGCAAAAGATAGTCTGTTAATCGTGCTGGTCTACCTTGAGAAAAATTTAGCAGACAAAACAAAAACCAAAGTCGATGATATTATTTTCGACCTTCTCAATAAATTTTCAGGTGCTATTGTTTATGCAACCGCCGCTATTCTTGCGTTAGACATTCTGGGGGTCAATGTCATGCCCTTTATTGCCGGCGCGGGCGTGGCCGGTATTGCCATCGGCTTTGCGGCTAAGGATACATTGTCCAACCTTATCGCCGGCGTGTTGCTCATTATCGATCGGCCATTTGAAATCGGTGACCGTATCGAAGTGTGGAGTGCTCCTGCCGGAAGTGCTACCTGGGGAGATGTAATCGATATCGGCCTGCGTGCTACCAAGATCAAGACGACCGACAATATTGTAATTATCATCCCCAACAATGAAATCATGAAACGGGATATCATAAACTACACGATTATTTCAACAAAGATCAGAGTCCGAATTAATATCGGTGTGTCATATGATGCGGATATTGAAAAAGCAAAGGATTTAATCAACCGTGTTGCAGGATCTCTGGCCTGGGTTTCAAAAGAACCCCCGACTGTAGTGGTTGTGAAAAATTTCGGAGAATCTTCGGTAGATCTTCAGTTGCGGGTATGGATTGATGATGCACGAAAGCGTATACATACGATTTCCAGTATAACCGACAAAGTCAAGGAGGTTTTTGATAAAAACGGGATTGAAATACCCTATCCGAAAAGGGACATTAGCATAATAAATAAATCGCGAATAGAATAAGGAGGAATCCAAACACCCGAATAAACTTCTTGATTTCAAAGCTTAATAAAGCTAATATAAAAAATTTAGCTAGAGTCAGGGATGTAAATTTCAATTTTTTTATCGCATAATACCTGTATGAAAATGACAATACATGAGGTTGCCCAGTGCCTCAATCTTCATGTAAGTACCATAGAACGCTGGATACGCCAGGGAAGAATCCCTATACAAAAAACCGGCAACGGCTATCTGTTTAACGAATCTGCTCTGAAAAAATGGGCTAAGATGTATAGACTGCCGTTTTTAATGCCCGAAAAACTTAAATCTCGGGGGTATGAAGAGAGACCCGAAAATCTCCTCTACGCCATGAAGCGTGGCGGGGTGTTGCACGATCTTAAAGGAGATGACATGGAAACGGCGTTAAAATCCGCCGTTGACCATATGCCTGTTTTATCCAAAACCTCAAAAAAAGAACTTTATCGACTCCTGCTTGAAAGAGAACGCCTTACATCAACCGGCATCGGCAAAGGGGTTGCCATTCCTCATCCCCGCGACCCGCTGTCGGATACTTTGAAAAACCCGGTAATAAGCACATGCTTTCTTGAAAAACCCGTAGACTTTGGTGCAGTGGATGACCGGCCGGTGTTTGTTCTGTTTATTCTTCTAAGCCAGTCTATTAAAATTCATCTCCATCTTCTTTCACGGTTTTCTTTTTGTGTTCGCGACAATTCATTTGTGGAATTTTTAAAAACATCCCCTGATGAAGCATCGTTTTTTGCAAAAATAGCTGATT
>CAZDAB010000666.1:0-2101 GCA_964502855.1 uncultured Desulfobacteraceae bacterium
CCCGACTCGAGATCTTTAATGCGTTTATTTATGGCATCGAGTTCTTTCTTCATGGCGCCGGCTTCATCTTTGAGCATATTGATCTCACTTTCGGAATTCATGGCATAAGACCCCCCATACCGTCTTCCCATGGAAGAGTAAGCTTCAGGAAAGTCCAATCCTCTCCCGTACCCGCGGCACCTGCCAAAGCCACGTCCCAAACCACCCCTGAAGCCACGGCCTTGACCAAAACCCTGTCCATAATCTCTATATCCGGGTCTTAATACCGGTGTCGGGCCATAAGCAGTCCGGGAAGGATTGCAGAATCCTCTGCCCCATCCTGACATAGAACCCATACCCGCAGGTCCTGTTCCATCAAATCCAGGCATATAAAACACCTCCTTTCCTTTCAACTTATTGTACTCTGCTCTTTCTGACTCAATTTGAGCTTTTGACCATAATATACCTGCTTGATCTAATTTGTCAAGTATTTTTATTGATCGTATGACCGATATTTTTAATGAGATTGTTCAAATTAATTTATTCCGGCTGCAACACAGAAATTCGATTGAACGATGTATGACTGGCATAATATTTGCTTATTTGTTAGGTTGAGGTTAGCTTGGAAACCTCCATTTTCATATTACCCCCCTTATTAATCGGCAAATCGGCCCTCGATGAATAGGTCCTTGGGGTCGATTTGCCGGTTTTAATTTGCCCGGCTGGCGGCGAACTTGCGATGCCAGTCGGGAAAGCCAATTATTTTGTAATATTCAGTTCTTTAAGCGTTACGATATCGTTACTTAACGTTATATTTTATTGCACGTAACGCTATTTTTATTTGTTAATTTGTTTTGAATTTTTTCCACCAAAATTACTTTGTCTTTTGTAATAACTAAATTTTAAATAATATTATAATAAGTTATGTCTCAAATCAGCGATAGTGTCATATACATATGGACATTACTGTTACACATGGCATGATTATTGATAGGAGTAGGGCTGCATATAATATATGAATGCACAAACCGAGGCAATACAATGGGTATAAGAAAGATCCCATCTGCGGAGGAGTTTAAAAAAGCAATCGAAAACGGGGTTACCCTTGTAGATTTTAGTGCACCGTGGTGCGCACCGTGCCACTTTCAGGAGCCAATTATTAATAAGCTTGCTTATCAATTTAAAGGAAAAGCACTAATTGCTTCTATGGATATTCATGAAAATCAGGATGTGGCAATGAAATTAGGAATACAATGTGTTCCCACCATGGTCATATTTAAAAACAGTAAAGAGATACAGCGCTTTGTGGGGCTTCATCCTGAATACGTGCTTTTTGACGCCCTGCAAAAGCTTTTGAAATAGAAATGCTGATGAACCCACACGAACCATGAGAACTTAGGGGCTTCGCCCCAATTGGAATAATGGAATGATGGAGTAATGAAATAATGGTTTTGGAGGAGTTTTTACAATTAAAATGGTTTATTTCCACCATTACTCCCAATATTCCAGCATTCCATTATTCCAATACTCCATTTTGATGGCACAAACAGGTTGCCATTGATAAACTCGTATTTTAAAGAAGTTATAGAATTTCCGAGACTTAATTATTGATGAACAGGGTCCGGATGTTGTAAGGATTGAGGTAATCCATTGTATGGGCATTATTTTCGGCGAATTGGATAGAAATGGCGGAAGAACCGCATCACGTTAAATCGTAACATCTCAATAAATTATGGAGCCTACTGGTGATAAAATGTAACCTGTCTGGCTGTTTGAGCAGGTTAGTGAGCCTTAAGAAAAAACAGCAAATAAGATCATTCATCTTTTATACATATGACGGTGCGTTTAAACAATAAATATTAAAGGATTGGCTACTGTTTTTTCTTTAGGCTCACTTAAATGCGAGTTCCAGACAGGTTACATTTTATTATCAGCAGGCGGGTCAATATGATCATTTCATACACCAGAACTTATTGAGAAGTTACGTTAAATCGAGTAAAGAATTGATCCTGAAGGGAGGAATAACATATGAAAGTTGCGGTAAGTTCAAGTGGAACCCATTTAGACTCACAAATTGATCCCCGCTTTGGCCGGTGTGCTTATTTTGTCATTGTCAACACAG
>CAZDAB010000667.1:0-2100 GCA_964502855.1 uncultured Desulfobacteraceae bacterium
CATAGAACCTTATTAATAAAGGAATTCGTAAAATTAGGCGGTGGATTTTGGGTTAACATACATCTTGCACAGCAAAATAAACTGTGATAGTTTAATATGTTTATGTGGCAGCGTCTGCCGTTGCAAGCTCGCCAGCCAGTCAAGCCCGCCCGGCATTCGCCTGAGGCACAGCCGATGGCGGACGGGTCCGCCTGCCACTGCAAGGCACGAGCGGGCAGGCAAGGCGGGGCGACCAGGGGGACGAACGGACAGGTTATAATTAGAAGGCCGTATTTATCGGTACCCATTGAAATCTCTTTAATTTTCCCGCTCATAGCGGATGAAAAATCACAGAATTTTAATTATTATGAAACAATATGTTATTGATGAGTTAAGACCCAAAGATTACGAAATGATCAAGTCATTCATGGATGAGAACTTTGGTTCCTCAAACGTGGATGGCGTTTACTGGCTGCAGCTCGACCACAACATTCTCACTCAAGTTCAGAAAGAACATACAGAATGTCAACCATTTTATGTTGCCGTTGATCTTGAATCAACCCTTGTGGCCTTTGAGTTACTCGTACGCACCAAGAACAGAATGCGATGCAGCTGCATGGGGTATGCAACCGAAAAACAGCGCAAATGGCTTATGGAACTTGCCGACGCCATGTTCGATAAACTTGGGATAAAAACATAGGTGAACGTCCTGGTATTCTATAACCAAATGAAATAATATAGTTTTACGATACCGTGCTTTGATAAACCCACATGGAATGTTGGAATAATGGAGTGCTGGAATATTGGGGAATAAAAGCGGAACACTTCTAATTTTATGATAATCGACAAATCTACATTTTTTGTAGATCAACCAATTTCCGCTAAACCCATTATTCCACTATTCCACCATTTTTACCCCGTGAAACTTTTTTCTATTTCACCGGGGCCATTATTCCAACTGTGAGCGAAGCGAACTAACTTGTGATACAAACACTTTTTATTATTTTTTGGACGGTGATTTTTTCAGGTTTTTTTTCTGTTATCACCATATTAACCTCATTTGTCAGTACAGACGGCGAAACGCCGCACAAAGTGACAAGAATTTGGGCAAAATGTATTCTTGCTGCAAGCAATATCAAAGTCACGGTTAAAGGCCTTTCCAACCTGGATCGTACGGGATCTTATATTTACATGCCAAACCATGTGAGTAATTTTGATATCCCCGTTCTTCAGGCGTATCTTCCGGTTCAGTTCAGATGGCTTGCCAAAGCCGAACTTTTTAAGATACCCATTTTCGGTTATGCCATGAAAAGGGCCGGTTATATCAGTATTAATCGTTTCGACCGGAAGTCTGCCATACAAAGCCTCAATAAGACGTCGGAAATAATAAGGAATGGTACGTCCGTGATCATCTTTCCCGAAGGCACGCGCAGTCAGAATCAGAACATACAGTCATTTAAAAAGGGAGGATTTGTTTTGGCGGTCGATTCCGGTGTTCCTATCATTCCGATAATAATTCATGGAACATGGACGATCATGCAAAAAAAACAGATTCTTGTTAAACCTGGAAATGTTGTTCTCGAAATCAAAAAACCGATTAAGACGTCGGATTATACCAGGGAAACCAAGGACGATCTTATGGAAAAAATTAGAAATATCATCCTGGATTCCTATAAAAAAAACAAAAAGAACGAACCGTTATGCTAAAAATAATACCACTGGGCGGGCTGGGAGAAATAGGCCTGAACATGATGGTTTTTGAATATTCCGATTCAGCTTTTATTATTGATGCCGGCCTGATGTTCCCGGAAGACTATATGTTGGGGATTGATTACGTAATCCCGGATATGAGTTATTTAAAACAAATTAAGTCCAAAATTTCTGGGATTGTATTAACCCATGCCCACGAAGATCATATCGGAGCACTCCCTTTTCTGCTGAAAGATATTAACGTTCCGATTTTTGGGACTCCTTTTACGCTGGGAGTTGTCCGAAACAAACTGGAAAAGCACGCTTTCTTTTCCCCCGCTTTATTGCATGAAATTTTTCCGGGGGGAAAACTTAATTTAAGTCCTTTTGAACTCGAATTTATCCGTGTCTGCCACAGTGCGGTGGACGGGG
>CAZDAB010000668.1:0-2099 GCA_964502855.1 uncultured Desulfobacteraceae bacterium
CGAAGATTTTTCGCACCTTTTGGCTTAAGTCCGCCATGTCTCCGCTGTCAAGGCGTACGCCGATGAGCGAATGCCCATTTTTTTTCATCTGTTTTGCAACCGTAACGGCATGGTCTGCACCGTCGATGGTATTGTAGGTATCGATTAAAAATATGGAATTATCGGGAAAGGTATTCGAATAAGCGAAAAATGCCTCAAGCTCACCGCTAAATGCTTCAACATAGGAATGGGCCATTGTTCCGGAAATGGGAATGCCGTACATTTGTCCGGCGAGGACATTGCTTGTCGCTGCAAAACCGGCAATATATGTGCTTCGGGCAACTTTGTGCCCGGCATCCTGACCCTGAGTCCGTCGCAGGGAAAAGTCGATCAGTGGACGGTTGCCGGCAACATGAATACATCTGGCCGCCTTTGAGGCGATCATGCTCTGAAAGCCGATGGTGTTGAGCAAAAAAGTCTCTATCAGTTGGGCTTCAATAATAGGCGCCGTCACTTCCAGAACAGGCTCATTGGCAAAGAAGATCGTGCCTTCGGGCATGGCATAAATTTCCCCTGAAAAACGGAGTCCGGACAGATATGAAAGGAAGTCGTTTGAAAAAATGCCGGTGGTTTGCAAATATTTTATGTCTTGCTCGGAAAAGCGAAATGCCGCCAGCTCATTCAGAACATCCTCGAGACCGGCTGCAACAAAAAAGTTCCTTTTTAAATAATTATCTCGAGTAAAAAGTGAAAAGGTGGCCGTGGAAAACACCTGGTGCGCATAATAACTGGCCGCCATGGTCAACTCGTATAGGTCGGTAAAAAGGGGACCGGCTCGTTGTGCTTTCGTCATGAGACCCTGGCTCCGTATAATTGTTCCATCCGTTTTAATGCAAACTCATGGAATTTCGGATCAAAATCGGCAACTCCCTTGACCGGGACAGTGATGTTATAGTCACGATTTGCCAATCCGCCCACCGTGTCCATCACACAGATGGACGTGCAGACTCCCACCACCTCGACCTCTTCAACGCCCGCAGACTCAAGGATACTTTCGAGATCGGTTCCATAAAAACCGCTGTATCGTTTTTTGGGTATTACCTTTTCCCCGGGCTTTGGGGTAAGTTCGGGAATAATTTCATTACCCAGGGTACCGGAGACACAATGCCTGGGGAATCTTTCGAACTCTTTATCGTTTTTGTCATGCGAATCCTGCAGGTAAATTACGAGTTCTCCACGAGTCCTGAAGGCTTCCAGCCTTTCTTGGATAAAAAGTATAATTGACCGCACGGTGTCGCCGCAATAGAGAGCTCCCTTTTTATCGATAAAATCGTTTAACATATCAACAATAATCAATGCTTTTTTTGACATATCGGTTTCCTTGATAAATAAATCCATAGGAATTAGATTGTAACATATGGTTTGCAATAAGAAATTTCAAGGCCATTTTGGACGAATCGCATATTGTTGACGATTTATGAGATTTCAGGGTATCTTTTGGAGAATTTTATTGACGAACGTATCAAATTTTGGCCAAGAATAATCCTCCGGTGGTCTAGTGAGAAATGGCTGAGAATGAACAAATTTGATTTGCTGATTGACAGAAGATAATATTTTCTTATATAATTATTAATATTATTAGGTGAAATATAAGATAAATATATTTTTGGGGGATGACATGGTATCCAAAGGAAAGGAAAAAGAAATCCTGGATAAAAGGATTATGGCTGCAAGACAGGCAGCAGGTTTTTCAATTACCGAAGCAGCTCAAAAACTTGGGTTTAAAAACTATCAGACTCTTTCGGCCATTGAAAAAGGTGCAAGGAAAATAAATGCCCACGAATTAGTAATGATGGCTCGCTTATATGGCAGAAGCCTGGACTATTTCCTGGAATCCGACTTTGCCCCCGATCCTGTGCCCTTGTGGAGAAAGTCAAAAAAAACGGACGTAAATCAAATACAACGCCAATTCCTTTCTTTTCTGGAAAATTACAACAACCTGGAACATCTGCTGGGTCTCAAACGGCGATGGAAAGATGTTCAGAAAAATTATGATAGGGATGATTTTTCCGTAAATGGCTTTGAGCAGGCCGATAAACTCGGCGCTGAAATTCACAATT
>CAZDAB010000669.1:0-2090 GCA_964502855.1 uncultured Desulfobacteraceae bacterium
CAAATAATGCCCTATCGTTTTTGCCCATAGACGCTCTGGCGGATGTGGGAGAATATACATCACGGAAGATAATTGGTCTTATCGATTGATCATCAAACACCATTACCCATTTGATCAGAGGATGTTTTGGACAATTATAGGTTCATGCCGAGACAGTCAATGTATCTTCAGCAAGGGAAAGATCCGGGATAATTTTGAGGGATTTGATTTGAAATTTTCTTTTCAGGCTTTCCACGTTCTTATTTTTTAACCCCCTCATTTTTGAAATGCTTCGGGGGTGAACTTTTATGGTAATTTTGTCACAAGAGCCCTTCTCAGCTTCCATGAGTGATGTGGCCATATCAAGAAAGATTTTAGAATGGACCATATGTCCGAAAGCCGGATGGTAGGGCCCTGCTAAAATTGTCGTCTCTTTTGAAAGATGCTCCGAGGCCTGAAGCCCCATACGAATGACCGGTATCTTTTTGCTTTTGAAAAAAAGGTAAAGGTTTTTCACAAGGGCTACGCATCGCGAAAGAGACCAGGGTGTATATTCTCCGTTTCGATACCATACGGCAAGACGGCTGCTTGCAAGAACAACCGTTGGATAAATCCTCACAAAATCAGGAGAAAGTGATGCAATTTTTTGTGCGGTAATAAGGGATTTGGTTTCGTCATCACCCGGTAGTGCGACCATCATCTGCATGCCGACTTCATAGTTCCGCTCCTTTAGCATGGCCGCCGCTTTTTCCGTATCCAAGGCGGTGTGTCCCCGTTTAGCCATAGCCAGCACCTGATTATCCATTGACTGAACACCGATTTCAATGGTTGAAACGGGATAATCTTTAATAATATCTAGTTGTTCAACGCCTATCGTATCCGGCCGGGTAGAAAACCGAACACTGTCAACTCTTTTGTTTTTAACAAATTTTGTTGTTTCATCAAGTAGAAGCCTGATGTAATCTTCTTTCAGGCCCAGAAAATTCCCGCCGTAGAAAGCCACCTGAACATACCGTCTATTTTTCTCTTTATATTGAAGAAACTCATTTATCAGAGAACAAAGTGTTTCCGGAGAAATAGTGCCGGGCGTTACACCTGTGATGGATGTCTGGTTGCAGAAAGCGCACTGATGCAGACACCCGACATTGGGTAAAAAAATCGGAATGACAAAAGGGGGGGGGTTCTTTTTAAGCAATGCAATCTTTTTCCATTCTGCCACTAAGCCACCAAGGCACAAAAAAAGAATAATAAATATATCCTTTGTGTCTTAGTGTCTTTGTGGCAAATATTTTTGGTTCCGGCTCGTCCGGGTTAGGTTTTAAGATCTAAACGACTCGACCGCTTAACCCGGTCCGGATTTTAAAATATCAAGGCCTTTTCTGGCAGCATCCTGTTCCGCGGCCTTCTTGCTCTTTCCGATTCCTTCTGCCTGGACCTCACCAACGTTCAACTGAACCCGAAAGGTTTTGTCGTGATCCGGACCGCTTTCATGAACGACCTTGTAAATCGGAACGGATCTGTATTCCATCTGGACGAGTTCCTGAATCTGGCTTTTGAAATCATGATTGGCGGTAGGCGTGGTTACGGAATTAATCAAAAACGAAAAATGGCCGTCAATGATATTAAAAACAGCATCAAAACCGCCATCTATATAAACCGCTGCAATTACAGCCTCAAACGTGTTTGCCAGTATGGATTGCTTATTCCAGCCTTCTGATTGGATCTCTCCCTTGCCGAGTTGTATATAGGAACCCAGATTTATTCCGCGGGCAATGGATGCAAGTTGAGATTCATTAACCAGATTGGCCCTCATCCTGGACAGATCCCCCTCCTTTAAATCCGGATATCTCTGCATGAGGATGTGCCCCACAACAAGATTTAAAACGGCATCCCCAAGAAATTCAAGCCGCTCATTGTCATGAAGGTCCGTGTCGAGTTGTTCATTAACAAATGAACTGTGTCTTAAGGATTCAACAAGAAGGTCGGTATTCTTAAATTCATAATTAAGGTTGCGTGTTAATTCAGACAGATCTGTTTGTACCATCTGTGTTCCTATTTAGTGCCTGAACGAAAACTGTCTTTTTCGCCAATATCTGCGTCAGACTCAAATT
>CAZDAB010000670.1:0-2079 GCA_964502855.1 uncultured Desulfobacteraceae bacterium
ACCTGCATGAATTTAAAACACTGGATGTTCCTATTCTGATCGGACCTTCCAGAAAGGCCTTTATAAGGAATATCCTTAAAGATAAGACCGTTAAAAATATTAATCCAGACCTGGCGGTAGTGGAAACCGGCACCCAGGCTTCAGTTGCCGCTGCAGTTTTGAGCGGCGCCCACATGGTCAGAGTCCACAATGTTGCCAATACACGCACAACCTTAAAAATCATTGATGCCGTTAATAATGTGCAATAAAACTAATGGTGAAGCACGTTGGCTTTTTGAAAATAGTGTCGATTCAGGTATGAATACCCATAGTCGTTTATCTATGTTACACTTACGGAATTTAAAACGGTCTGTTTTGTGTTTTTTGCTTGGGGTTTGTTTGTTTCTACCAGGATCCTGCTCATCATTACAAGAAACCGTTATTCTTATTCCGGTTGATATCGGCCAAATCCCTGCAGGATTGACAATAACCGGTCCGTCGTTAAAAGGGATAGAGGTTCATGTCCGCGGCCCGAAATCGGCACTTAGAAGCCTTTCTGACCTGAAAATACGATATGTGCTTGATCTATCCGGAGTACATGTCGGGATTAACTCTATTCCGATAAAAAAGGACCGTATCATCCTTCCCAAGGGGATATCCATCATAAAAATAAACCCAACTTTTTTTGCCGTAACCATCGAGAATAAAATAAAAAAGGGGCTGCCGGTCAGAATTTCTTTTTCCGGAAAACCTGCTACAGGATTTATAGTTGCAGGCGCAGTTGCCAAGCCAGTGTCGGTTATTCTGCAGGGGCCTGAAAATATCCTTGGACCCATGGATAAGGTACTGACAAAACCGATTGAGATCAAAGGGCTGTCAGAATCTTTTAAAAAAGAAGTTGCTCTGGACCTTGTCGAAGATATTGAGATCATTTCTCCTTCGGAGATTATTTTTGCTGAAATATTGATAAAAGAAAAAATTGTTAACAAAAAGTTTTTTGATATTCAGGTTGAGGGTAAAAACAGTCCGTTCAGATACAGCATTACACCACCGGCTTTAAATATTGAAGTTAAAGGACCGGTTAATATTATTGAAAAGCTTCATACGGAAAAATGGATTACAGTTTATGTTGATCTCAAAGGATTAACACCCGGGATTTATGTTAAAAGGGCAACTATAACCTTACCTGTTAAAACCACTCTTATTGGCGTAAAACCCGAAATGTTCACAGTAAAGATCAGTAACCAAAAAATATAGCGAAGAAAAGGAATCTTTATTCATGCTTCTTGTTATCGATATTGGAAATACCAACACGGTAATCGGTGTTTACGACGGCAGACATCTTGTTAAGGACTGGCGGATACGCACGGAGAGACGGACGACAGAAGATGAGTTTAACATCCTTGCCTCCAATCTTTTTTCAGAAAGCAATATCAGTTCCAAAAAAATCAGCAAGACTATTATCTCCTGCGTCGTTCCACCCATGGTAACCATTCTCGATTCTTTCTGTCGCAAATACTTAGGACACGCGCCGCACTGGGTCGATGCCATGTCAGCTTCAAATCTGCCGATACGTTACAAAAATCCATCAGAAGTAGGGGCAGACAGGATAGTTAACGCGGTTGCGGCATTTCATAAGTACCAAACCAGTCTTGTTATAATAGATTTCGGGACAGCCACAACCTTTGATTCTATTTCAGAAAAGGGGGAATATCTCGGTGGCGCCATCAGTCCCGGGATCATGATTGCTTCTGAAGCCCTGTTCATGAAAGCGTCCAAACTTCCCAGGGTTGAAATCTTTGTTCCCCCTGAAAGCGTAATCGGCAAAGATACCGCAAGCAGTATTAAGGCGGGAATTATTTTTGGATATGCAGGACTTGTGGATGGAATGGTTCGGCGAATGAAAATCGAAATGGGCACAAACCCCCGGGTAATCGCAACAGGAGGCCTGGCAGAACTTATCTGTCAAGTATCAGAAACCATTGAGTTTGTTGAACCGGCCTTGACACTGGAAGGATTACGGATTATCAGCAATGGTTTGTAGATAGTGTCCATCCATAAATGGTCTTTTTGCCCAATCTCTGCGTTATGTTCAAAAAA
>CAZDAB010000671.1:0-2076 GCA_964502855.1 uncultured Desulfobacteraceae bacterium
ATAAGATTCTATTTCTGGTTTATGGAAAAGAAAAAAGTAGAATGTCCCCCTTTTTCGGATTTTTTAAAATAGAAATCAACCACGAATGGACACGAATTGTTTTTGACACGGATTTACACGGATTATTTTTAGACAGGAAACTGTAAGAAGAAGTAAAAAGTAAAAAGGTTAAAGTAAAAATTGTGGAATCGCCTTTGGCGATGGTGATTTTATGTTGTGGGGGATTCCGGCTCTGCTATACCTCGCCGTGGCGAACCGCTATGCCGTGACAAGTTTTTGGTGTTCAATGTCGGAATTGACGGATAGAATAGTAATCGCAGATTACGCTGATTTCACCGATTTTGGTTTGCCTTTGCTGAAACAGATGAAGGGGAAAATAAGAGTAAAAAATAAAGAAAGCAAGGTGGTGGGGAAATTATGATACTCGATTTCAAAGATAAGATAGAATTGCCGGATGAGATGAAAAGGAAATTCTTCAACGAACTACAAATGCTTGCCAATATATGGCGTGGATTGTGTTTCATTTATGGATTAGCAGAGATAATTGAGCAAAAAGCCAAAAATAAAATAAGTGATGGAACCGTTTTGCAGAATATGCCGCCGGATGTCAGAAAATGCTTTGAAGGAAAACAAATAAGATATGAGTCATTTGGTAATGATCCTGCATTAAACTGGTTGGATAAAGGATTGCTCTATTCGCTGTTTCAATGGTACGCGGTTTCTGCTTGTAATTATGTTCGATTGGTGGGTCACCTTGCAAAACAGATGAATCCAGAACGCCAAGAGCCGGTTAAATATACCGAAAAGGTAATACCTAATGTAAAATGGTTTAGAGATAAAATAGCAGCGCATCCAGCAAGAACTTCCAAAGACAAAAGAGATAATGAAGCTGACCGGATGGCAAGTATCTTTTATCAAGTAGGTTTTATAGATGGCCGATTTGAAGCTCCCGTGTGGCAAGTTACCGTGAAAAAGAATGGGCAGAGATTTTCAACAAGCGGATCCCCCTGGAGCATAACAAAAACGCACGAAAATTTGGCGGGCCGTTATAAATATGAGTAATAATAATTCCCAAATTCAAACTACATCCTCTGTGGGATTTGTTTTTGCCGAAATCGATAAAGGTAGAATATCCGGCTGGGAGGATGAAGATATTACAGAGACTGGATAAATATTGAAGAAGCAACGGGAATTTTTATATAGACTACGTAATCATTTTTAAGCATATGGAAAAAGCGGGAGTAGTGACTGATGCATGAAAAAGTAATGTTTTTTGTAGATGGCGAAAATTTGGTGCTTCGCTATCAAGACATGCTTAACAGTGGTCATAAACAACTTAACGGCATAGCACATATAAAAGATGTATTTGTCTGGCATTCAGATGTGATAAGGAACGAGTCGAGAAATATCGTGCGGGTAGCCTACTATACTTCATCCGCAGGAGACGAGGAAAAAATACTTTCTATAAGTAATGAGATTAAGGAGACAAAATACCTCTATCAAGGTCCACCCTATGGTGTTGGCGGCAAGCTTGGGGGTACTAGAAATCAACAATTCGAGGGGCATATTTTCCCCTATGTATTCAAGAAAAGTCAAAAATCCGCAAGAAGCAGACTTGTTGATATAAGTACTGCCATAGATATGCTCAATTATGCTTCTCCAGAAAAGCTTGATGCAATGTACTTGATTTCCGGCGATGGTGATTTCATTCCACTCATAAAAGAGGTAATGCATAAAGGGATTCGAGTTTATCTTATGGCGTTATCAAGCGGATTAAACCCTCAGTTACCTATCTCTGTAGATGAGTTCGAATGTATAGATGATAGACTCTTTCAATCAAAAAAATAAAATGTAATTTTAGATGGTTGAGACATTCCCCAGCCGCGAGCGACGGGGCTAAACGAAACGAGAAGAAATAACCCCCTGCGATGTAGGGGGCTAACAACCCGCGGCACAGGTTCGCGGGCTAACCGGCGCTAAAGGCAAGATATATGATTAATTTTGGGATTACAGAACGGAAAAGGCAGGAGCATATTCGTCGCTCGGCCCTCGTATCTCGTTTAGCGTATAGGTGAG
>CAZDAB010000672.1:0-2072 GCA_964502855.1 uncultured Desulfobacteraceae bacterium
ATTGATCGATATGCAGCTCCATGACCTGTTGAAAGTTTTTCACCATAACATATGTGGTTATGGTGACGCCCACCACGGCACATGTCGGTGATGTTGCAAATGCTTCCAGATAAGGGTGTTTGGTTAAGTAAAGACGGAGAATTTCATCTTTTTCGGCCCCATGTATTTCTTTGGCATTGCCCAGGGCGGTCACGGAGACCGCCTCATGAAAATCAGAATCCATGTTCAAACTGCTGTTGATCAAAATTGCGACCCTTGGATCCGCTGATAGATTTGCAAATTTTCGAGTGGTTCGCGGGGTTACAAAAAAAATCTTTTTAAGGTCTTTTCTGCCTACAAAAGCAACTAAGCTGGCGTAGGGTTGTCCGGAATGATGAGTGGATAAAACGGCCAATTTTTGAATAGTGAGAAGTTCTCGTATCTGTTCTTTAATATCTTGGTAATGCACCATGTTATTCCAATACCTTCATCAGCTCGGGAATGGTATTTTTTGGGCTGATCTTGTACCAGGCATTTTCGATCTTTCCGCTTTTATCAATGAGAAAAGATGAACGAATGATTCCCATAAAGGTTTTACCGTACATCTTTTTCTCACCCCAGACGCCATAAGCCTCTGCAATTTTATGGTCCGGATCAGAGAGCAAAGAAAAGCCCAGGTTGTGCTTGTCGTCAAATTTTTTCTGTGTTTCAGGTTTGTCCGGACTGACCCCTACGACAGCGATATTTTTGCCTTTGAGTTCTTTTAGTGCGTCCCGCACATTTTTCGCCTGGGTGGCTCAGCCGGAGGAATTGGCTTTGGGAAAGAAATAAAGAAACAGTCTCTTTCCGGCAAAATCGGAAAGCTTCGCATTCTGACCATTCTGATCTTTAAGATCAAAACGAGGGGCCTTGTCTTTGGAATTGAGTGTTTTCATGATCAATCTCCTTTTTCAACAGAATAATCTGTTGGGTGACGGATTGTCAAATATCATTTAAGCGCTGAAGCATAACCGTTCAAATTTACTTATCTTTTTTACACAACTTCAATGTTTCCGGCATTCCAGTAAGCCATTCTGATGGCATAAACAGGTTGCCATTAACAAAATTGTATTTTCAAGAAGGTGTAGAATTTCCAAGATTTTTAATTCGTTCTTAAAGCCCGGTCGATAAGATCTTGTTTCAACTTCAACACGGCCAATTCTTTGGCCTTGGCTTCGATTTCGACCGTTACGTTGAGTTGCCGCCAGCAATCCGGAAAGTCAGTTGGATCGATGTAGTCATCATGATTTCTGGGGTTACCGGATTCCCACCCGTTCTTGGGGCTTGACAGGTGAAACAGCGGCTTGCGGTTCCAGGTGCCTAAAGCCAGTTCCGTGGTTGCTTCAACACGGATGCCGTCGGGCAAACAGCGATGATGGTGCACATCATACACTAGAGGGATGCCCATGTCCCTGCAGATCGGCAGCAAATCCTTGGGCGTGTATACCCGGTCGTCGTTTTCAAAGGTCAATCGCGAACGCACCGCTTCGGGGAGTTGCTCGATTCGTTTTCGGAGGCGGAGCAGCGACGTACTTTTATTCCCGTAACCCCCTCCGCCGTGGATGTTGATAACATCCGCATTTACCCACCTGGCCACCTCGGTCTGGTAGATCAAATCAGCAATAGAACGTTGAACCACCTCGTTTTTCGGTGATGAGAGCAAAATGAACTGGTCGGGATGAAATGTCGTTCGGAGATCGTGCTTTTGGCAAAACCGGCCGCAGTCTTTGAATGTTCGTATAATCTGATCGTGGAAGGGCAAATCTTCCATGGAGTAGCCCATATCGGGATGGGTTTTTAGGGGTAGTATCTGGCTGTTGATCCGAAAATCCTTAATGTCGTGATCCCGACAATACCGCAGGGCTTTGTGCAGGGCGTGGGCATTGTGCTTGCAAATTTCGGCAAGGTATTTAAGCTGTTGGTTCCGGGAAAAGGTCTGAAGATATTTTGCGGTTGTCCGGCGGAATTTAATGGGCTCTTAACGAAAGATGCAGCATAAGCCGAAACGAAACATGAAAAGAATTCCTATTTAGTGTCAATCCATAAATTCTATT
>CAZDAB010000673.1:0-2071 GCA_964502855.1 uncultured Desulfobacteraceae bacterium
CGGAAAGCGCCAGTACATAACTCACGGTATCGGCGCCGGAGCCTTCATACTCAAACGGGACCATCATTCCCATAAGTCCCAGTTCCCCCATCTTTTTAAGATTCTCATACGGAAATTCCTTGGTGCGATCCCGTTCTGCAGCGGTAGTTGCCACAACTTTCCTCGAAAATTCTCTGGCCATGCTTTGGATCATGATCTGTTCATCAGTTAGCGCAAAAGACATTTATCACTCCTTCTCAACCCTTACGGTCCGTAAATAACCACAATAAGCTCTGCTTTTTCTTTGCCGATGTTTCTTAACTTGTGCCGTATACCCGAGTTAAAATGAAGGGATTCTCCCGCGTTGAGCCTGTTGACATGGTCGCCGACGATGACTTCAATCTTTCCGGCCAGCACATAAACAAATTCTTCCCCCTCGTGCTGATACCCCACTCCCTTGTGATCCTGCATGGCTTCAATCAAGACCTTAAACGCCTTTAAATGTTTACTCTCCGCTCCCGGCGTAAGGGTGGTATAGGCATAGTTTTCGGTGCGCTTTGTATAGGCCTTGATACGTCTTGTTACGCCCGATTCCTGTTCTCTGAGAAAAAACCCGGAATCTATCTCCAAGGCCCTTGCGATTTGCAAAAGGGTTCCGACCGGCGGGATTTTCTTACCGGCTTCTATCTGTTTAAGAATATCGATGGAAAAACCGGTTTCATTGGCCACACGGTCCAGGGACATTTTCTTTTTTAATCTTTCTTTCTTTATCTTCTTGCCAACCGTGACACCCGCGTCGGCTTTTTTCTTTACCATATCGCCTCCTTAGTGCTCTGATTCATAAATATGGTGACGTATTTTATGACAGGCCACCAAATTCAACATAGCGATTGATCATAAAAGTGACTAAAATTTGAAGTGAGCTAAAGTGAACTAAAGTTAAGGAACTCGCCTGGGGCGAGGCCAGTTTAAAAATGATAGAATTCATTAACTTTAGGCACTTTAGATCACTTTTCACTTAAAACTTTTAAATAAAATGAATAAACCAACTATTGTATGCAATCGTATTTAAGAATGCGTGTATTTAGTTATAGTTATAAAATCCTTGTCCTGTCTTTCTGCCCAGCCGGCCGGCTTCCACATATTTCCGGAGAAGAGGGCAGGGGCGGTACTTTGAATCTTTGAATCCATCGCAAAGCGTATCCATAATGGCAAGGCAGGTATCGAGTCCGATGAGGTCGGCCAGAGCCAGAGGTCCCATGGGATGATTCGCGCCAAGGGTCATTACCGTGTCGATATCTTCCCGGGTTCCGACGCCGTGATACAGACAGTAAACTGCTTCATTGATCATGGGCATGAGTATTCTGTTGGCGATAAAGCCGGGGTAATCGTTTGCCTGGGCCGGTGTTTTGCCAAATTTAACCGCCAGATCCCGGGTTGTTTTGAACGTGTCATCTGAAGTTGCAAGTCCCCGGATGACCTCAACCAGCTTCATAACCGGCACTGGGTTCATAAAATGCATCCCGATAATTTTTTCAGGCCGTTTGGTTTGTGCTGCAATCCGGCCGATGGGGATGGAAGACGTATTGGTTGCCAGAATCACAGGGTGCGCACAGATTTGATCCAGGTCTTTAAATATCTGAAACTTGATCGGTTCATGCTCGGTGGCCGCCTCGATCACAAAATCGGCCGCTGACATTTCCGTGATATCTATGGTCGTTTTTATTCGATTTAAAACCGCATCCCTCTGTTCCTCGGTCATTTTTGTTTTGTCAACACTGCGCTGTAAATTTTTTTTGATGCTTTCAAGACCCCGTTGGACAAATTCGGTCTTTATATCGCTCATCATCACCTCAAGGCCGCTCATGGCGGCAACCTGTGCGATTCCGTTTCCCATCTGGCCGGCGCCCACAACGCCGAAGGTTTTTATCTCCATAATTATCTCCTTATCGTTTTACCACCATGGCGACAGCCTCACCGCCGCCAAGGCACAAAGAAGCAACACCGATTTTTTTGTCCTGCCGCATCATTTCATGTAACAGAGTAACAAGTACCCGGCATCCGCTGGCGCCGATAGGATGCCCCAGTGCAA
>CAZDAB010000674.1:0-2068 GCA_964502855.1 uncultured Desulfobacteraceae bacterium
TTCAGTAAGCCAGATAAGTGTTTCTATGGCTTCCATCTGGCAGAAAAAGAACCGGCGATATTCTCGCTCTTCAGGATTTTGCCAGTGTTCCAGTAGACGTTTTGTAATTCCCGTGATACCCGGGTATCCCGATTCTCGCCATGTGTCTACCCTGAATCTAATTTGGTTCACCAGCGGGATTTCGACAAACACACCAGGATCATCAAAGGCTTTTGATCGCTCCGAAGCTACCACATAGCCGGCCGGACGTCTGCCGTCCTTTAGACTAAACAACCGGGTTTCCCTGTCATAGCTCCAGTATTGCTTGGGTTCTTCATATGGTGAGTTTATTATGAGCTGATCTATTGCAGTTTTCGACATAGCCTCAAAATTCATAAACAGGTTGAAATGTTCTGACGGCATCAAACGCCCGGCTCAAACTCGGCGATCACATTGCCGCTTCTTGAACGTCCCAGCGGTTTTGAACAAAAGAGATTAATGCACCGTTATAATCCGGACCTATTTTAGCAGTACTGCCGGGTACCGGGATGATGGATTCTCGCAGCTGGCGTTTTCGAGATCTGGCTGTCATTTCGATTAAAACTCTTTTCGGATCTTCCAACTCATCCGGATGTGAAGGGATAAGACTTTTCCGTATACCCAGAAATCCTGCAAATGCCTTTCGATGGGCCAACAGCCAGGATTCGACTTCCCTGACAGCAATTCTGAAAAGCAGGTTATTGTTTTTTGGAACCGGAAGCCATTTATTAATCAGAATCGGCGGGCACTCCGTCTGATCCAGATCGGCCAGTATAAGAAAAGGTGTGCCCTTGGCCGCCTGGTTAAAACCTGTAATATTTTTTTTTAGATATCCAAAACCCGTATGCCCCATACAGGCTCCCACGGCAAATTGACGCCCGGATTGTTCGAGCATAACCCTTAGCACCATCTCGCTTAAAAAATCTTCAACCGCAATATGAATCGGGATCGAATCAGTCATTAAAAAGGCTCAACTGCATGATATTTTTCGGTTCGGTTTTGGGTAGCGCTGCTTCAGCCACACTGAATCCGCCTTCAAGCAAAAGTTTTACATCTTTTATTGAAGACGCCAAATCAATCTTTGTTCCTTCAGGATCAGGCATCAGGAGTAAAACCTCTTCGCCGCCGATTCCCTTATCAGATAGCAAATCCGCGCTGTGGGTGCTGATCAGAATTTGTCTCTTTTTTTTATTTTGAATCCGCCATATTAAACCCGGTAGTCTCGTGACGATACCTGAATGAAGAGACAATTCCGGCTCCTCCATCAACAGCAAAGAATCTCCATCCAAAATCGACCATAAAAAAGCGATAAGTCTAAGGGTACCATCCGAAAACTGATTTTCACTTTGCTTTCCGGCCTTGGGCCGCCAGTGTTCATAGACGACTTCCAGATGCGGCACACCTCTTTCGTCACGCGTATCTGTGAGTTGTTTTAATTGCGGCACCGCGATTTGCAGGGCATTCTCAATCTTTTTCAACCTAGCCCTGCGCGTTCTTTCCGGAGTTTGGACCACCCTTTCCAAAAAAGACCGCCCAAATGGGTCTTCCTTGACCGGCGGCCCGGTAAAGATTTCCGGATATCGAAGCACCTGGGGTATTAAGTGCATATAATCAATAGATTGAAAAAATTTGGCAATATCCCTAAACTCCAGATTGGCGTTGATTTGTTCCAGATGCGTCTGTTTTAATCGGAATTCATCTTCTTTATCCTGTTTATCCGGCCGTTCAAGGATCAAATCGTTTCCCTTCCATACCTTTTCATAGAACACAAACGGCTGACGCAGACCTCTGCTTTCCTGCTTGATACCAATGCCATATTTCCAAAAGGGTTCTTTCCCCTGAAACTCAGCCAGATGCACTTCGATCTCTACTTGCGGTTCCTTACGAGCCGCAAGGCATCGGATTTTTGAAATTCCTCCGCGTTCACTGACCGCTTTTTGGAGGCCGCCGCCTTCTGGTTTGGCAATATCCCGCAAAAAACGTAATGCATCCAGAAAATTTGATTTTCCTGATGCATTCGGTCCTACCAGGAACATCCGTCTGCTCAGAG
>CAZDAB010000675.1:0-2063 GCA_964502855.1 uncultured Desulfobacteraceae bacterium
GTTCCAGGTCCTCGCCGCCGCACTTTGGACACTTTAGTTCAATTTCATCATCTTGGTTCATGACAAGCATCTCAATATATTCCTCGCATTTTAAACATTTGAACTCAAATATCGGCATGGTTGTATTCTCCTTTATATTGAATATCTTTTATCATCTTTTCGAAATTGTCAAGATTGACGTTCTCTTAAAAGTCATGTTTTGATGGCAAAGTAAAAAGTTCCAAATTCAAGGCGCGCAAATTCCGAGGAATGAGACGTACTTATAGTACGTCGCAGTGACGAGGAATGCAGCGCAACGCAGAAGTTGGACTTTTTACGAAGCCATCAAGATTTACCATCTATGGGCAACCTTACCTCAAATATGGTACCCGGTCCGTCACTGTCTCTGAGTTTTAACGTGCCGCCATGTTTCCGGACGACTTCATGGCAGATGTATAACCCCAGGCCGGTTCCCTTGCCAACCTCTTTGGTTGTAAAAAAGGGCTTGAAAATGTCCTGCCGGATAGATTCGGGAATGCCGGGTCCGGTATCTTTGCAAGAAAAAACCACCCGGCGTTTATCAGGATCAAACCATGTATCCAGGTATATAACTCCCTTGTTATAGATAACAGACTGAATAGCATTTTTAATAATATTCAGTGCCACCTGTCCTAAATTAGCAAAATTCCCCTGGATATCCGGGAGGTCTCGGTCATAATTTTCCACGATTTCAAGACCGTGATGTTTGTACTGGTTGTGCATAATCCGTAACGCATCTTTTACCACCGAATTGATGCTCACCGCTTCCGAATAGGTCTGGGTCTGCCGGGAGAGCCCTAACAGACTCGCCACAATGGACTTGGCCCGGCCAAGTTCCTTATCGGCAAACTTGAGATCATCTATCAAGTCCGGGTCAAAAGGTTTTTGTTGATCCCAGTGCTCAATATCTTCTATGGTGGCCTGTACCAGACTGGTAACCGTTGTCAGCGGATTATTCAGTTCATGGGCAGCGCCGGCAACCAACTGACCGATTGCGGCAAGACTTTCCGAGCGGATTAACATTTCCTGGGTTCGCTCCTTTTCAGACAGAGCATGTTTAAGATCTATTGTCCTTTCTTCGACCTTTTTTTCAAGATTCTCCTTCAGATCATTAAGCAACTTATAGGAACGGGCATTCTCAATAGCCAGTGAACTCTGTCCGGCAAGCGTTTCAAGAAGATCCATATCCTCATACGTAAAAAGATCCCCGGAAAGCTTCTCTCCCAGGACAATAAACCCGTTCAGGTTTTCCTCAAAAATCATGGGGAGAATGATTTCTGCGCCCAGTCTATCCATATCTTTGAGTATATCCGGTATCTCCGGCATTGAAATCTTTTGCCCAAGATTTTTCCTCATAACGGGCCGGCGGTGATTTTTCATGAATTTTATCACGGGAGTTTCCGTGTTTATCAAAATGGAGCACCCCTGATCAACCGGTTTCCCACGGGAAGAAAAATGTGTAAAACTCGAACCGGAAGTATCCCATAAAAAAAGCGCACAATGATGAACCTTCATGGTATCCACAACCGTATCCATCAGAAGTTTGCCGATTTCCTCATAATCGAGCACAGATACGATCAACTGGCTGACCCGTTTGATGGTTTTCTGATAATCATACTTGCCTTTGTAGAAGATGCGATCGATAACGACCTGTATTTTTGATTTTAGCGGTCCGAAAACAAAAGCGATTAAAAGAAAAAAGCATATGGGAAAATAAATGGAATCTGAAAAATTAAAATTCTTAAAGACCTTATCCGCCATAATGATGACCAAAGCATATAAGCAAGTCAGAAATGCGGTCAAAATTGAATAGATAAGACTCTTTTTGATAAATATTCCCGTGTCAAGAAGATCGTGCTTAAAAAGTCCGACAGCAAAAATAATAAGGGGGAAAAAGCTTAAATTTCCGGGGGGATATACCGAATATCCATAGATCGGAAAGACATTTAACACGTTCATTAGGCCCATAATACCAAATCCGGCGAACAAGTATTTAAGCCGGTTTTTGTGGGAACTGTTTGTTTCTTTGCGGATGGCATTCACCA
>CAZDAB010000676.1:0-758 GCA_964502855.1 uncultured Desulfobacteraceae bacterium
CCTGGGATGCCGGTTGCAAAGATTTGCAAAAAGAGATTCTTTCAGAACCCGGTCTTCATAAAAGAGTCCAAAGTAGGCGTCATCCATAACAGCTATAATATTTTTATCCGTGTCGGCGATCCCGGCAAGGATTTCTATAATGCGATTTCCCTCTTCAACAGTTACCGAATACCCGGTAGGGTTATTCGGAAAATTCAGCAAAACCGTAACCTTATCATATTTTTTCGCCTCAATCCGTACCTTTTCCTCAAAGGCTTCAAGATTAAATCCATGACGTTCCGAAAACAAATGATACTGGCTTATATTTGCCCCCTTTTTGACATTCAGAATCATGTTATAGTTGCCCCACATTTTGTCAGGCAAAATCACCACATCATCAGGATCTAACCAGAGATCCGCAACCATGCTGATAGCGTGGGTAATGCCACAAGTGACAACGGGCAAACTGATGGTTTTGCCCTTGAGGGAAGGATTCTTTTGAAAAAGGGAGTCCTGCCAGACTTTTCTCAAGCTCGGAATGCCAAAGGATGGCGCATAGGTCAGCGACTCTTTTGCTCGAATACTGCAAATTGAGTCCATTACCGAAGAAAAATGCATGGTTCCCCCGCGCTCCGTGGCAATACCTATGGTTGCATTTAACTTATGGGCCTTTTCTCTGGCCTCGGCACTCTGGCTTAAAATGCCTTTTGGGAAAAAAAGGTTTTTGCCCATCTCAGACAGCATTTCCATGATATGGGGATTACCTCTCTCGATAATCT
>CAZDAB010000676.1:768-2062 GCA_964502855.1 uncultured Desulfobacteraceae bacterium
GTCTTGAGCGATAGGATTCACGTATTTTCCTCCTTTAACCTAAATAAACTAACTTGAACATGCCCCGCACCGCAAGGGGTATCTTCGACAAGCGGGACAGGCCTGAAGAACCAATAATATTGGTTTAATTTTTACCACGAGGATCACTAAATAAAAGAAGAATAAAATAAATAACCTTCGTTCACTTCGGGTACTTCCTCGCGTGATCAATTTTTTTTTGCAATAACATGCACAAAATGTGTCATTAAAAAACAAAAAAATGATAAATTATACATTTTTTTATAACGACCGTGGAAACTACCTTAAATTTTATCGTTTAGGCACAGAATATGTCAAGGGAAAATAACTTGAAAAATCGGGGGGATGAGGAAGGGCCGGCACATGGACCGGAATGGATGTTTGATGAGAAAACCCCGCTCTTTTAATAAAGCGGGGTTTATCTGTAAATCGAAAGCAACATTACTTGTTACCTCTCTTGGATGCTTTGAGCGGATTAATCTTCGCTTTTGATGCTGAAGCAGCCCTTGTGACATGTGAAGCAAAGTTGCAATCTCCGGTTTTCCATTTCAGTGAAGGATCGGGGCATGCCGAGCAGTACCATCTTGAATGGTATAAAGTGCTACGATTGCAGCCTTCACATTGCTCCACGATCTCGTGGCAAATACCGCCATTGTAAGAACACCTCTCTGCAGTCATAAAAGGGCACTCAAAACCTTTTCTAACCGTTGTACAAACCATTGTAATCACCCCCTTTTTAAAAAAAATAAAAAAAGCCGGGAGACTTCAGTTCCCGGCCTCAAATAGACAGGTCTTGAAAAACTGGGGCAATATAATCAGACGGATAAAGGTTGTCAATAAAAAATTTGACATTTTTTCTATAGGTCGCAATTATCAAAAATATATTCCGAACTCTGAAAATTACTATAGATTATCAAAAAGAATTCTTGATTTATTATTTAAAAATTGCCAATTTATCTACAATATTAAATTTAGGTGCTTCGCCCGCCTGACATTGCAAGGCACGAGCGGGCAGGCCCAATTGGGATATATGGAGTAATGGAATATTGGATGAGCTTATACTGAACGAAGTTGAAGAAGTCATGACAAGAAATCCCCGAACCGTGGCCCCGGATTCTCCGGCATATGATGCCCTGAACATGATGGAAAAATATCAGATCACGGTGCTTGTCATAACAAATTCCGCAGGAAAGGTTCGGGGGACCTTGCACCGGCACGATATTTTAGGCAAAGGTGCTTTCAAGTTTAATGGAAATTAAATTGAAATATTAGCCCC